>JAYSPJ010000805.1:0-5211 GCA_043722155.1 Bradyrhizobium sp. | reverse complement strand
ACGGTTTGTTAAGCAAACCGCCGTGCGCTTAGCGTTCGCGCAGGGCCTCGTCACGCAGGGTGCGGGCGGGCTTGAGAAGATAATCCAGGACCGATTTCTCACCGGTGAGGATTTCGACCGTGGCGACCATGCCTGGAATGATCGGCAGCGAGTTCTTGGCTGTCCCGAGATGGTTCTTTTCAGTGCGAACCATGACCCGGTAAAAAGTTTCCTGTCGCTCCGATTTTTCAGGGGCTTTTTCGTCGACGATGGTGTCGGCACTGATGCGCTCGACCTTGCCCTTCAGCGAGCCATAAACCGAGGAATCATAAGCCGAGATCTTGACCACCGCGTCCTGGTTGGGACGAATGAAGGCGATGTCCTGCGGGCGGATCCGGCCTTCAACCAGCAAGGAATCATCCAGCGGAATGATGTCCATCACATTGGCGCCGGGCTGGACTACCGCGCCGATCGTGGTCACGTTCAATTTGTTAACGATACCATGCACGGGGGCCTTGAGGTCGGTCCGTCGCACGCGGTCCTGCGCAGATTTGATATTTTCATCCAGGACAGCCAGATCTCCTTTCGACTTGGCAAAATCCTCGTCCGCCTGCGATCGAAATGACGTTATGGCGTAATTGATCTTTGATTGCGCCTCGGCGAGCTGGCCTCGCATTTCGGTCGCCTGGCGGTCCAGCCGCAACATTTCGATCTCGGGCACAACCTTCTGCTCGTAGAGCTTGCGGGTGAGGGCGAGTTCGCGGTCCAGCAATTTGAGAGATCCGGTGAGCCGGGTTACCTGCTGGTTCAACACGTCGACGTCCTGCGCCAATTTCTGCACCCGCATCTTGAATACGCTGGTTTCGGTAGCGACCGAAGCCGGTACGACCTTATCGAGCTGGTCGGGAAACGTGACCTCGCTTCGTCCGCGCGCCTCGGCTTCGAGCCGGGCAACACGGGCAGCCATCGCCGCGCGCCGCTCCCTTATTTCACCGAACTCCGAGGCAAATTTGGTGTCGTCGATCCGCATCAGGGACTGACCCTGCTGAACGATCGCTCCTTCCTGCACCAGGATCTCCCCAACGATGCCACCCTCAAGGGTCTGGACAACCTGGGTCTGGCGCGACGGCACAACCTTGCCATTACCCCGCTTGACCTCGTCCAGAACCGCGAAGTGGGCCCAGACCAGAAATGTCAGGAGCAGGGCGAGAAACGTCAACAGCAGCATGCGCGAGGTACGTGGCGTACGCAGCGCCGCCGCCGCCCGGATGTCGTTGGCGAAGGCAAAGTCAGATGGCGGCATTGGGCTTTTGCACCAGAGTTGCTCTTTGCGCGGGATTGGGCTGAGCCGTGTTATCGGCCGGAGGCGCCGCGGGCTTACCCTGCAGGATGGCCAATACCTTGTCGCGGGGGCCATCCGCGACCAGGCGGCCATTGTCGAACAGCAAAAGGCGATCAACCATGCTGAGAAGCGAAAGGCGGTGAGTGGAGATGATGATGGTCATCCGTTCGCCGTGGATCGCCTTCAGTCGCTCCAGGAATTCGGCTTCACTACGGACATCAAAATGCGCGGTCGGCTCGTCCAGAAACAGCACCCGGGGCTTGCGTATCAATACGCGGGCGAGACCAATGGCCTGTTTCTGACCGCCGGACAGGCTGCGGCCACCTTCCGAAATGGGCATGTCGTACCCCATCGGATGACCGGCGATGAAGCTTTCGACGCCCGACAGCCTCGCCGCGGCGAGAATCTCCTCGTCGGTCGCATCAGGCTTGCCAAGCGCGATATTGTCGCGCAGTTTTCCGAAGAACAGGTCGGTATCCTGCATCGCAAACCCGATGCCGGTGCGCAGATCGGAAGGATCGTATTGCCGGGAGTCGACGCCATCGACGAGAATGCGTCCTTCCTGGGCCTCGTAAAAACCGAGCAAGAGTCGTCCGACCGTCGTTTTCCCGGACCCCACGCGTCCGATGATGCCGATCCGCTCGCCGCTTTCGATCTTGAATGAAACCTTGTCCAGCGCCTTGCCGGGGGCGTTTGGATAAGCAAAGCTGACGTTCTCGAAGGCGATCCGTCCTTCCTCGATCTTCCTCGCAACATAGGCGCGCTGCGGCGATCGCTCCCGATCCAACGACATGATGCGATCGATCGCCTTTAGCGCGGACAAGGTCTGGGTCCCGCGGGTGATCACCGATGCAATACCGGCGATCGGTGCGAGAACGCGGCCTGCCAGCATGGTGGCGGCGACAAGGGCGCCGACACTGAGCTTGCCGTCGAGAATGAGAAAGACACCGACAATTACCAAAAGCAGGCTGGTGATCTGCTGGGCTGCGTTGGCGCTCGTCAATGCAAGGGAGGCCCAGAAATGCACATCCTCGCCCGATCGCGCGGTTGCGGCGACCGAGCGCTCCCACGCCGTCTGCATACGGGCTTCAGCCCCGGTCGCGCGAACCGTTTCCAGACCGGAAAGGGATTCCACGAGAACGCCGTGACGCGCCGCGGATTCCGCCTGCAGCCGCTTCATTGCCCGATCCAGCGGGCGCTGCATCGTCAGGCCCAGCGCGATCATGATAGGCAACATGGCGAGCGGAATCCACGCCAGCGGCCCGGCAATGATAAAGAGCACGCCAATGAACAGGATGGCAAAAAGCAAATCGGTCGCCGATACCACGCTGCCCGAGGTGAAAAACTCACGAACCGAATCGAAGTCGCGGAGTTGGTTGGCGATGATGCCGACCGAGGCCGGCCGCTGAGCCATTTTCACGGCCATCACGTGTTCGAAAATATTCGCGGCCAGAACGACGTCCACGGTCTTTCCGGTTACGTCGATCATGCGGCTTCGCACTGTCCGGAGTACGAAGTCGAAGACAACAGCCAACCCCATCCCGATCGATAATGCGATCAGCGAGGGAATGGCGCCGTTCGGGATGACCCGGTCATAGACGTTCATGATAAACAAAGGCGTCGCGAGTGCGAGCATGTTGACGAGGAAGGCGGCGAGGGCAATGTGCCCGTAACTGCGCCAGTGCACCTTGACGACCGACCAGAACCAATGGTTGCGGGGAAGGTCTCCCGCGGCGACTGCGCGGGCGTCGGATTCAGCCGCGGCCCTCACGAGAAACGCGTAACCCGTATAGTCCGCGGACACCGCATCAACGCCCGCAATTCGAGCAGTGCTCGGCTTCACCGTGAGGTCGAGGATCTTGACGCTCTGGTTCTTCGCATCAATCCCGAGGAGGATCAGCGCAGTCCCGTTTTTCATGATCAGGACAGATGGAAGGACCATGGCCGGGATGTCGAGAATATCCCGCTTGATGGCCTCGGTCTCGAGGCCGGCGCGCTTGGCCGCCCGGTCATAAAGGGCAACCGATAGCCGCCCATCAAGTATCGGAAGCCCTCCGAGCAAAGCCTCGCGACTTACCGCGCGGCCATGGTGGGCGGCCAGGTAGGTCAGAGAAGCGGCGAGGGGATCATGTCGAAGAGTGGTGACCTCTGTCCGGTCAATCATCCTCGGATCCGGCTCATCCTTGGATGGCCGATCTTTAGCCGACTTTTCGGTTCGGAATAGCAAAGTTCAATGCCTCTGGATCGTAAGTGAACTAGACCTGCGGAAATATCGAGCGCGGGACTAGTAGCTGTCACGATACAGGAATTTTCGAACCGAATCATTACGTTGTTGGGATATCCTGCCGGACAGTTAATCGGGCCCTCCCGTTAAATATCTCTCTGGCGGGCCCTTTTAGACCCGCCTCGCAGATTCCAGCGCTTACTTTGGATCAGAAGGAAAGGCCGTCAGCAGCCAAAACGGCTTTCGTTGTTCGGTCGACGCATAAGACATAGCTCCCTGTCCGGTGGGATCCACGTGAGCGACTACCGTCTCCGGACTGCGTCCGTTTTTCTCGGCGAACCATTCCGAGGCTCCCAGCATCCGCGCGGCGAATGCCCGGCGGGGCCAGCGTTCCTTGAAGCCATCCTGAGGCTCGACGGCCGCATAGGCTGCTGCGGGAGCCGCAGAAGGATTGATAGCAGCATCCGAAACGCGGAGCGGCTCAGATCCGGTCTGCGGTAGCGTAATGCGGATCGTAGGAAGCTTATATGGAAAAAGGCCCAACGGAATTGTATCGAGCGGTGCAGCATCCACCGGCGGGGGCGCCTTGAGGTATTCAAGGAGCGTTCCCATCGCGGCCAGCAATTGATAGTCGGCAAAAACGATCACGCCACGCGAGGACGTGAGCGACACCGCGGCATTGAAATACTGGTTCTGCGCATTCAGCAGGTCGATCAGGGAGCGCTGGCCCAGCTCATATTCCTTGTCGAACGCAGCGATGGTTTTCCTGTCCGCTCCAAGCTGACGGGTCAAAGCGGCGACCCGTGTTGCGGTGATCGTGCGGGCAGCCCATGCCTTGTCGATGGACTCAAGGGCATCGCGCTGCAATCGCGCGTGACGCATGGTCGCTTCCGTATGGCGTTCGGCCATCTCCGATCGGCGCCAGACATCCTGCCCGCCACGGAAGATATCCCAGGACATCACCACCTTGCCGCTATAGTCGTCGTGAGTGGTGCCCAGGTAAGGATACGTATTATCGCTATGGGTAGCCCGGGCCTCAAGCGAGAACGTCGGGACGAATGCGCCATCCGTTACCCGGAATGCGTGTTTGGCGGCGTCACGGTCAGCCCCTGCCGCCAGAATCGTGGGATTGAACCGAACGGCTACCGCCAGGGCTTCATCCCTGGTACCGGGCATCCCGCCGAGAGCCCCAGGGAAACGCAGGTTGAAGGGCTCAAGGCCGACTACCTTGCGGTATTTGGCGCGAGAGTCCTCGAGACTCTTGCGAAACTCCGCGAGCGCTGCGCGCGCATTTTCAACACGCTCGCGGGCTTGTTCGAGGTCGCCTTCGCCCGCCCGTCCGCCCGAAAACCGGGAGTTCACGTTCGAAAAAATCTTCTCATGGTTGGCGACATTCTGTTCGCCGAGGCCAACCAGCCGCAGATACCGCACCACGTCGACATACGCTTCGGCCGCGTCCAGCGCGATCAATTCTGTTCGCTCGCGAACCCGAAATGCCGCGGCATTAACCCGGGCGGATTGACGCCAGATATCGTGGATCGAGGCGAATCCATCGAACAGGACCTGTCGCACAACCACGGATTGTTGCGAACCGTTCCGCCAGGCGCCGCTGCCCGCGACCGGCACAGGCAATGCGGTTCCGGTGTTCACGGCCGCGCGCTGGTCG
>JAYSPJ010000804.1:0-1792 GCA_043722155.1 Bradyrhizobium sp. | reverse complement strand
CGGGTGCCCGACAGCGACGATTTCATCATCGACAACAACCGCATCAATCTCGCGATGCCCGACGTGTTCAAGCACGACCCGGTCAATCTGATCCGGATTTTCCGGCTGGCTCAGAAGAACAATCTCGCCTTCCATCCGGATGCGATGCGCACGGTGACGCGGTCGCTGAAGCTGATCAACACGCCGTTGCGGGAAAATCCCCAAGCCAACCGGCTGTTCATGGAGATCCTGACGTCGAACGATGCGGAAATCGTGCTGCGGCGCATGAACGAGACCGGCGTGCTCGGACACTTCATTCGCGCCTTCGGCAAGATCGTGTCGATGATGCAGTTCAACATGTACCACCATTACACGGTCGACGAGCATCTGCTGCGCTGCGTCGGCTATCTGCAGGACATCGAGCGTGGCGGCAATGACGAGTTCACCGTCGCCAGCGACCTGATGCGCAAGATCCAGCCCGAGCACCGGGCGGTGATCTACATCACCACGCTGCTGCACGACATCGCCAAGGGCCGTCCCGAGGATCATTCGATCGCCGGCGCCAAGGTAGCGCGGCGGCTGTGCCCGCGGCTCGGTTTCAGCGCCGCCGACACCGAACTGATCGCCTGGCTGATCGAGCAGCATCTGACCATGTCCACGGTGGCGCAGTCGCGCGATCTTTCCGACCGCAAGACCATCGAGAATTTCGCCGCCGTGGTGCAGTCGGTCGAGCAGATGAAACTGCTGACGATCCTGACCACCGCCGATATCAGGGGCGTCGGGCCCGGCGTCTGGAACGGCTGGAAGGCGCAGCTGCTGCGGACGCTATACTACGAGACCGAACCGGTGCTGACCGGCGGCTTCTCGGAAGTGAACCGCGCCCAGCGCATCGCGGTGGCGCAATCGGAATTCCGCGCCGCCTTCACCGAATGGCCGGAGACCGAGCTCAATGCCTATATCTCGCGGCACTATCCGGCCTACTGGCTCAAGGTCGAACTGGCGCGCAAGATCCGCCATGCCCGCTTCCTGAAGGCCAGCGAACAGGCCGAACACAAGCTCGCGATCAATGTCGGCTTCGACGAGGCGCGCGGCGTCACCGAACTGACGATTCTCGCCAGCGACCATCCCTGGCTATTGTCGATCATCGCCGGCGCCTGTGCCTCGGCGGGCGCCAATATCGTCGACGCCCAGATCTACACCACCACCGACGGCCGCGCGCTCGACACCATCGCGATATCGAGGGAGTACGACCGCGACGAGGACGAGGGCCGGCGCGCGACCCGGATCGGCGAAATGATCGAGAGCGTGCTGGAAGGCAAATTGCGCCTGCCCGAAGTGGTGGCGCGCCGCGCCGCCGGACGCAAGGTGCGCCCCTTCGTGGTCGAGCCGGAAGTCACCATCAACAATCAGTGGTCGGACCGCTACACCGTGATCGAGGTGTCCGGCCTCGACCGGCCGGGCCTTTTGTATCAGCTGACCACGGCGATATCGAAACTCAACCTCAACATCGCCTCGGCCCATGTCGCGACCTTCGGCGAGCGCGCCCGCGACGTGTTCTACGTCACCGACCTGCTCGGCGCGCAGATCAACGCGCCGACCCGGCAGGCCGCGATCAAGAGCGCGCTGATCCACCTGCTCGCCAATGAAGAGAACGTGACGCAGCCCGCGGCGTAGAGCGTTGGTTACGCGCACCGACCTCACAACGCGTCGTCCCCGCGAACGCGGGGACCCATAACCACAGGCGCTTGTTGTTAGGGAAGGTCTCTGCATCCTTGATCGAACGAGAAGGCACGGCGTATGGGTCCCCGCGTTC
>JAYSPJ010000803.1:0-4550 GCA_043722155.1 Bradyrhizobium sp. | reverse complement strand
CAGTCCAGATCCTCGGCATGGACTTCCAGCACCTTGTTCATGTCGCGCAGATCGATGCAGACCCCGCCGGCCGGCGCGTTGACCTGCCCCTCCAGCGAGGTGCCGGTGCCGAACGCGATCACGGGGACGCCGAACCGGGCGCATATCCGCACCACGTCCTGGATATCCGAGGTTTCCTGCGCCATCACCACCGCGTCCGGCGGCTGCGAGGGCAGCCAGGTCGTGGTATGGGCGTGCTGGTCGCGCACCGCCTGCGAGGTGATCAGCCGGTTGCCGAACCGCGCGGCCAGTGCATCAATGGCGGCCTTCAGCGCCTGCGGTTCGGGCCGCTTCAAATCGTTGGTTATCGTTGTCGCCACGCAAATTTCCTCCCGGCTTTAGAAGACCGTGGCAAAGGATATATAAGGGGTCAAGAGACCATGGATCGAACCGACAGGATTGCACGATGACGATTGTTGATGCCGGCGACGATGTGCTGCAGCGGCCCGCGCCGTTTCTGGCTTCGGTGATGCAGATCGAGCCGCAATGGATCGACTACAACGGCCATCTCAACATGGCCTATTACAACGTGATGTTCGATAGGGCGATCGACGAATTATGGCTCAAGATCGGGATCGGGCCAGGCTATATGAAGGAACGTAACGGCTCGACCTTCACCGCCGAGTGCCATGTGCGCTATTTGAGGGAAGTTCATCTCGGCGACCCCGTACAGGTGTCGATCCTGCTGGTCGCTGCCGACGAAAAGCGGCTGCATACGTTCAAGGAATTGCGCCACGCCACCGAGGGCTGGCTGTCCGCCACCTCGGAGAACATGACCATCCACATGGACATGAATGTACGCAAAACCGCGCCGTTTCCGCCCGATATCCGCGCGCGGATCGATGCCCTGGCAGCGGCCCACAGCGCGGTGCCTCGTCCCGAGGGCATCGGCAGGAAGATCGCGATGCCCTCGAAATAGCTGTTCAGCGCTAGACGCGGGTGCGCCCGCGCGCCAGGCCGACCACGGCCGAGACCAGAAACAGCACGAGTGCAACGAAGAAGATGATCTTGGCGATTTCGATCGAGGCTCCGGCGACGCCGCCGAAGCCCAGAATGCCGGCGATCAGCGCGACGATCAAGAACGTGACAACCCAGCTCAGCATAGTCAGCTCCTCTGTTTTCCATTTCCGTTTCGACATCGGCGCGACCGGAATCATCGCGCATCGGCTGTGGAAATAATCCGGCCTGGGAACAGAAGTTCCGCGGCGCTGCGGTTGAGGAGACCGCTCAATTTGCCGATACCGCAGGGAACAAAATCGGCCCCGGATGGCAAAAACGGCGCTCGTCTTGGCACGGGATAAAGCCTGTCAAATCCACCGCAAAAACCCTATATGCCCCTCAATCCTGCTATGAAGGCTCCCCTTCACCGCCCCGCGGGGCCATCGTGGGCGGAAGACGATTCGCATATGACCGAGCCGAACAAGCTGCCCCATCACGGCGTCCCCGAGCACCAGCCAGCGGCCGGTGGCATTGCCGCGCGCGCGCGGGCGACCGCGACCCCGCAATTCCTCGCCGGACTCAACCCCGAGCAGCGCGAGGCGGTGGAAACGCTGGACGGACCGGTCTTGGTGCTGGCTGGGGCCGGCACCGGCAAGACCCGCGTGCTGACCTGCCGGATCGCCCATATCCTCAGCATGGGCCGCGCCCGGCCCGGCGAAATCCTCTCGGTCACCTTCACCAACAAGGCCGCGCGCGAGATGAAGCTGCGGCTCGGCCAGATGCTGGGCCAGGCCGTCGAGGGCATGCCGTGGCTCGGCACCTTCCATTCGATCGGCGGCCGGATCCTGCGCACCCACGCCGAACTGGTGCAGCTGAAATCCAACTTCACCGTGCTCGATGTCGACGACCAGATCCGCCTGCTGAAACAGCTGCTGGCGGCCGACAACATCGACGACAAGCGCTGGCCGGCGCGGATGCTGGCCGGTCTGATCGACGGCTGGAAGAATCGCGGCCTGACGCCCTCGCAGGTGCCGCCGGGCGAAGCCGCCGTTTTCGGCAACGGCCGCGGCGGCAAACTCTACGCGCTCTATCAGGAACGCCTGAAAACCCTCAACGCCGCCGATTTCGGCGATCTCCTGCTGGAGAACATCCGGCTGTTCCGCGAGCATCCTGACGTGCTCAGGCAATACCAGCACCGCTTCAAGTTCATCCTGGTCGACGAATATCAGGACACCAACGTCGCGCAGTATCTGTGGCTGCGGCTGCTGTCGCAGGCGCCGGGCAAGCCGGGCGCGCCTCTCTCCTCCGTCATTCCGGGGGCAACCAACTCCACCGTCATTCCGGGGCACGCCGCAGGCGTGAACCCGGAATCTCGAGATGGAGATCTATCACTGCTGGATTCCGGGTTCGCACCTGACGGTGCGCCCCGGAATGACGAGGGAAACGTCGTCGCCTCGCCCATGACCGCCCCCAAGAACATCTGCTGCGTCGGCGACGACGACCAGTCGATCTATGGCTGGCGCGGCGCCGAGGTCGACAACATCCTGCGCTTCGACCACGATTTTCCCGGCGCCAAGGTCATTCGGCTCGAACGCAATTACCGTTCCACCGGCCATATCCTCGCCACCGCCTCGCATCTGATCGCGCATAATGAGGGACGGCTCGGCAAGACGCTGCGCACCGAGGACGTCGACGGCGAGAAGGTCACGGTCACCGGCTCCTGGGATTCCGAAGAGGAAGCCCGCGCCATCGGCGAGGAGATCGAGCAGCTGCAGCGCGACGGCAACAAGCTCAACGACATCGCGATTTTGGTGCGGGCCTCGTTCCAGATGCGCGAGTTCGAAGATCGCTTCGTCACGCTCGGCCTGCCCTATCGCGTGATCGGCGGCCCGCGATTCTACGAGCGCGCCGAAGTCCGCGACGCGCTGGCGTATTTGCGGGTGATCAATTCGCCGGCGGACGACCTCGCCTTCGAGCGCATCGTCAACGTGCCGAAACGCGGCCTCGGCGATGCCACCGTGCAGATGCTGCACGACCACGCCCGCAAGCGCCGCATGCCGCTGTTCGAGGCCGCCCGCGCCGTGGTCGACACCGACGAGCTGAAGCCGAAGGCGCGCGGGTCTCTGCGCGGTCTCATCGCCAGCTTCGACCGCTGGCGGGTGCAACGTGAGGTGACCTCGCATACCGAATTGGCCGAAATCGTGCTCGACGAGAGCGGCTATACCGAGATGTGGCAGAAGGACCGCTCCGCCGACGCCGCCGGCCGGCTGGAAAACCTCAAGGAACTGGTGCGCTCGATGGAGGAGTTCGAGAACCTGCAAGGTTTTCTCGAACACATCTCGCTGGTGATGGACCGCGACGGCGGCGCCGAGGACGACGCGGTATCGCTGATGACGCTGCATTCCGCCAAGGGGCTGGAATTCGACAACGTGTTCCTGCCGGGCTGGGAGGAAGGCCTGTTTCCGAGCCAGCGCACGCTCGACGAACAGGGCCGCGCCGGCCTTGAGGAAGAACGCCGCCTCGCCCATGTCGGGATCACGCGGGCGCGCCGCCGCGCCAAACTCTATTTCGCCACCAACAGGCGGATTCACGGAACGTGGTCGACCACGATCCCCTCACGCTTCCTCGATGAATTGCCGGCGCACAATGTCG
Source organism: Bradyrhizobium sp. (assembly GCA_043722155.1). GTDB lineage: Bacteria > Pseudomonadota > Alphaproteobacteria > Rhizobiales > Xanthobacteraceae > Bradyrhizobium. The sequence continues at coordinate 920 of JAYSPJ010000803.1, read as the reverse complement.
AGATCACGGAGTCGAAAGGCGGCTCCGGCTGGGGTGGCAGCAGCGGCTACGGCCCCTCCCGCTTCGACAATGTCGAATCCTTCGGCTCCAGCTACTCGACGCCGGGCTGGCAGCGCGCGCAGGCCAACCGCGCCCGCAACCAGAACGGCGGCCGCGGCGGCGGCCAGGCCGGCGGCGGTTTCAACGAAAGCCAGTCGCCGTTTTCAAGTTCGCGCAGCGATACTTCGTCAACACGCCACGATGCGCATGGCAGCGGCTTCGCCTCCACCAAGCGCGGCCCGATGACCATCGAGGGCGAGCTGATCGCGAAATCCACCGGCACGACCTCGGAGTTCACCTTGGCCGATCGCGTGTTTCACCAGAAATTCGGTTACGGCCAGGTGGTGAAGATCGACGGCAACAAGCTCACCATCGCCTTCGAGAAGGCCGGCGAGAAAAAGGTGGTCGATAGTTTCGTGGAGCGGGTGTGACGCTCGCTGACACGGGCTAGTCGCTCGCTTCAATTAATTTGCAAGGATAAGGATTTTCTGATTCGATTCCATCGCAACGCGAGCGAGGGAGAGGATCATGGCTGCGAAGGATATTTCGGTAAAGAAGTATGTTGTGCGGCTTAGCGGTGAGGAACGCGAGCACCTCGAAGCGCTGATACGAAAGGGCAAGAGCGCAGCGCAGCGCCTGCTGAAGGCGCGGATATTGTTGAAGGCTGACGTTTCCGAAGCCGGTGAAGGCTGGAGCGACAACCGGATCATCAAGGCGCTGGAAACCAACGCATCGATGGTTTACCGGGTCCGGAAGCAACTGGTGGAAGAAGGCTTCGAGGCTGTATTGAGCCGCAAACAACGGGCGGCGCCGGCAGTTTCCCGGATTTTTGACGGCGAGAAGGAAGCCAAACTGATTGCACTGGCCTGTTCCAAACCTCC
>JAYSPJ010000802.1:0-5714 GCA_043722155.1 Bradyrhizobium sp. | reverse complement strand
GCCGTCATAGGTCGAGCGCCGTTCGAGTTCCGCATACAGCCGCTCGAGAGAGATAGACGCGATGTTGAAGGCTTTTCCGAGCTGCCCCAGTTCGTCTCTGGTGTTGCGCAGCTTGACCCGGTGAGAGAAGTCTTTCCTGCCGAGCTTTTGTGCGGCTCCATGAAGTTTCATGAGGGGCTGGAGAATCGAACGGCTCACGGCGAGCGCCGTTGCGATCAAAACGCCCATACCTATCAGAATGGCGCCGATGATCGCGAGATAGGTCCAGTCTGCCACCGTATGGGCAAACCTCAGACGCTCTTCCAGATCCCGCATCGCACCAGAATGGAATTCAGCGCTCACGTCGTAGACAGGATCCATCGCCATACGCGCCTGCCGCAAAGCTTCGAAGGCCGTCGTGGTGCCCGCGTCCTGCCGAAACACTCGCAGCACCGCAGCTTGCGCGGTATGCCACGCCTCGATGGTCTTGGGCAGGGAGATGGCGGAATGGGCGTGTTCAACCGACCCGAAGCGCGACGTGCTTTCAGTCAATTTCTCGTGCTGACTATTCACGAGTCCCTCGATCTCCTTGAAACGGGCATACGCCGTTCGGTCACCCTCAATCGCGTAGAGGTAAACCAGCTGTTCTGCCTCCCGCAGCGATACCTGGAGATTGTGGGCCGGCATCAACTCGAAACGCATTTCCGACACGCCGTCCTCATAGGTGTTGAGGAGAAAGCGACCCGACACGAGCGTGATAGCAGCCATGAGCACAAGGCCAAAAAAGGCCAAGCCGAATGCATACTTGAATCTGGTATGGATCGATCTGTGGAACGGCTCCGAAATGATTGACCAGAGTCTGCCGAGCCGGCCAATGCCAACGAGGCGGTCAGCCGAGGGGCGCGGCGCAACCAGAGCCGTGGCGCCGGCAACTTGCCGCATGGAAAACCCAAAAAATTGAAGACGCATCATCCCTGCCCCGAAACTTCAGCCAAAATTTGCTCGGGCGATCTTACGCAGGCAGGCTACAAAAAAGCTTGTTTTTAGATAATCGCATTTGTCCGTTCCGTTTAGTGAAATATTCACTCTATCGAACGGTGTGGGTAAATTGCTGCCCCGCTTTCCTTTTCTCCTTCACCACCAATCAAGATTGCTCCCGGGCGCTGGCACGTTCATCCGGAAATGTGGAGGAGGACAAAATCTACCTCCCGCTGAACCTCGCCGCGCGCTTTTCCACGAAGGCGTTGCGGCCTTCCAGCGCGTCCTCGCTGCGGCGGATTTCGGACTGCACCTCGATCTCGCGCTGGAACTGGGCGGCGTAGCTGGCGTGCTCGCTTTCCTCCAGCAAGGCGCGGGTCGCGACCAGCGCACGGGTCGGCCCGGCGGCGAGGCGCTGCGCCAGTTGCGTCGCCGCGTCCATCAACTGCGCATCATCGACCACCTGCCGCACCAGCCCCCATTCCAGCGCCCGCTCGGCGGACAGCGGCTCGTTCAGCAGCATCAGTTCGAGCGCGCGCTGGCGGCCGATCAGGCGCGGCAACAGCCAGGTCGAGCCGAGATCGGGCACCAGCCCGATCCGGCTGAACACCTGGATGAAACTCGCCGACCGCGCCGCGACGATGAAGTCGCCGGCCATCGCCAGGCTGAACCCGCCGCCGGCCGCGACCCCGTTGACCGCGACCACGATCGGCACGCGACATTCGCGCAGCGCCCGGAACGCCGGCCAATAGAAACGCATGACGCCCGCGACGATGTCGCTCCCGAGCGCCTCGGACGCCTTGAGGTTCTGGCCCGAGCAGAACCCGCGACCCTCCCCGGTCAGCACCAGCGCCCGCACGCTCGCGTCGGCCGTCGTCTCGCCGATGGCGGTGGCAAGTCCGCCGAGCAGGTCGGGCGTCATCGCGTTCAGGCTGGCCGGCTCGTTCAGCGTCAAGATACCGACGGCGCCGTCCCTGGCTTGCTTCACACCGGCCATTTTCTTCTCCCTCGCGGATATCGGTTGTGCGGCACTGTGGCATTGTTGGTGCGCTTCGCCAACTCGACAGGGTCAGATGTGCGCTCCCGGCATGCCCGTCAGCCGCCGCCCCCATTGTTCTCGGGGCTTGACGGCGGTATCGATCGACAGGCGGCAAGAACAACGAAAATGAGGGACGCCGTTTTGAGCTACCAGCACATCACCTGCGAGCTCGACGGTCCCCTGATGGTCGTCACGCTCAACCGGCCGGAAAAACTGAATGCCTATACCGGGCTGATGGGGGCGGAGATCGCCGATGCGTTCGGGCGCGCCGATACCGACGACGCCGTCCGTGCCGTCATCGTGACCGGCGCCGGCCGGGGATTTTGCGCCGGCGCCGACGTGTCGGGCGGCGCCACGAGTTTTGATACGTCCGGAATCCATGGCGCAGGCGTCTTTGCCGGTACGGGCGCGCGCAGCGGCCGTTTCGTCGAGGCGATCTTCAACTGCCGAAAACCCTCGATCGCCGCGATCAACGGGCCGGCGGTCGGCGTCGGCATCACCATGACCTTGCCGATGGACGTTCGTATCGCGGCCAAGGGCGCCAAGATCGGCTTCATCTTCGCCCGCCGCGGCCTCGTCCCGGAAGCCGGCAGCGCCTGGTTCCTGCCGAAACTCGTCGGCCTGCCGCAGTCGCTGCGCTGGTGCCTGTCCGGCCGGACCTTCGATGCGGACGAAGCGCTGCAAGGCGGCCTGGTCAGCGAGGTCGTCGAACCCGCCGAGCTTCTGACCCGCGCCAAGGCGATCGCGCACGAGATGACGGCGGAAACCTCCGCGGTATCGATCGCGCTCACCCGCCAGATGCTGTGGCGCTTTGCCGGCGCGCCGGATCCGTTCGAACTGCTTGCCATCGACAAGCCAATGTCGGTCGAACGCGGCGGCCATGCCGACGTGCGCGAAGGCGTTCAGGCCTTCATCGAGAAGCGGTCGCCATCGTTTCCCGGTAAGGTGTCGCAGGACATGCCGAGCCAGTATCCCTGGTGGCCGGGCTCGCAACCATAACCAAGGACAAGGCAAACCCCATGCGCGACCAATTCTCCAACGCCCAGCAGCTCCGCAAACCCGCCGCCGTCTCCAAGGGCGGCATCGTCGCCGCGCAATCGCGCAAGGCCGCCGAAGTCGGCGCCTCGGTGCTGGCGGCGGGCGGTGACTGCGTCGACGCCGTGATCGCCACCACGTTTGCGCTCGGGGTGCTGGAGCCCTGGATGAGCGGCGTCGGCGGTGGCGGCGCGATGGTGCTCTACCGCGCCCGCGAGAACCGCCATGAAGTGATCGACTACGGCATGCGCGCGCCCAACAGCCTTCGGCCCGAGGACTACCCGCTGACCGGCGACGGTGCCGCCTCCGACATCTTCCCCTGGCCGCGCGTGAAGGACGACCGCAATCTCCATGGCCCGGGCTCGATCGCGGTGCCCGGCGTGGTCGCGGGCATGGAAGAAGCACATCGCCGCCACGCCAAAATGCCGTGGCAGGAATTGCTGGGCCCGAGCATCAAGCTCGCCGGCGAAGGTCTCCTGGTGGACTGGTGGACCACGCTGATGATTGCGAGTTCGGCTGCCGACCTCAGGCGTTATCCGGCAAGCGCCGCCGCCTACCTGCTGGACGGCCTGCCGCCGAACGCGCCATGGGGCATCAAGTCCAGCGTGCGGCTGCCGCAGGACAGGTTGAAGGCGACGCTGTCATATCTCGCGGCCGAGGGCCCGCGCGATTTCTACCAGGGCGATCTGGCGCGCAGCATCGCGGCCGATATTCAGACCGCCGGCGGCGCCCTGACGGTCGAAGACCTCGCCGCCTTCCGCGCCCACGGCCGCGAGGCGCTGGCCATTCCCTATCGCGGCGGCAACGTCTACGCGACGCCGGAGCTGACCTGCGGACCGACGCTGGCGCATACCTTGCGCCTGCTGCAGCAGCGGCTGCAGCCCGGACGCGGCGGACCGGATGCGGCGGCCTACATGGAATATGCGCTGGCGCTGCAATCGGCCTATCGCGAACGCCTGCAGGACATGGGCGACGCCGACGGCAGGCGCGCGCTCGGCGCCGAACATCTGGCGCCGGCCTGCACCACGCATTTTTCGGTGGTGGATCGCGAGGGCAACATGGCGGCGGTGACGCAAACCCTGCTCTCGACCTTCGGTTCGAAATTCGTCACGCCGCAGAGCGGCGTCACCATGAACAACGGCATCATGTGGTTCGACCCGACCCCCGGCGGGCCGAATTCGCTCCAGCCCGGCAGACGCTGCCTGACCAATTACACGCCGGTGCTGGCGCAGGCCGCCGACGGAAGGCGGCTGGCGCTCGGCGCCTCCGGCGGACGGCGCATCCTGCCGGCGGTGACGCAGATGCTGTCCTTCGTGATGGATTACGGCATGGACCTGGAAGCGGCGATCCACACCCCGCGCATCGACGCCAGCGAAGGCGCGATCGTGATCGGCGACGTGCGGCTGCCGCCACCGGTGCGCGACGCGTTGCGGGCAGGCTTCGATTACGAGGAAGCGCGGGTGCAGACGTTCCCGATGAAGTTCGCCTGCCCGAGCGTGGTGCTGCGCGATGGCGAGACCAACAGCGGCGCCACCGAGAGCGCCCAGCCCTGGGGCGACGCGGTGGCGGAGGGATAGACCGGCGGCGGCGCGGCTGTTTCCCGCCCGCCCCTCGCCCGACATCGACAATCCCGGCGGCTCGATCCGGTGAACAGGCAACAGCCCGCCTCAACGTATGCCGCCCGCTAGGCCACCTCGACCCGGTCCACCATTCGCTGCCGCCATATCTCGATCAACGTCAGGAAGACCGCGACGATGAGAGGTCCCAGCACGATGCCGGGCCCGCCCAGCAGCATCAGGCCGCCGACCACGGAAATGAACGAAGGCACCGTATGCATCTTGAGCTTGTTGCCTACCAGCATCGGGTAGACGACATTGTCGACCAGGCCGACGACGATGGTGCCCCAGGCCGCCAGAATGATCGCGGACGTGTAGTCGCCGCTGAGCGCCAGGAAAGCCGCCGCCGGGGCCCAGATCACAAACGCTCCGAGGAACGGAACGACCGCGAGCAGCCCCATCAGCACGCCCCAGAACACCGGCGCCGGCAGGCCGAGCCACCAGAACATGGCGCCGCCGAGTCCGCCCTGCAGCACGGCCACGGCGGCGGTCCCCAGCACCGTGGCGAAGATGGTGTCGACGACCCGGTCGGCTATTCTTGCAAACTCGCGCTCCGACAACGGCAGATTCCGTTGGATGACCGCGACGGCTTCGACCCTGTCGCGCAGCAGATAGAACAGAAAGTAGAAGGTCAGGAACAGGCTGACCACGCCCGAAAACGAGGCGCGCGCCAGCGATCCGCTCCATCCGGCAAGCCACGAAGCCAGGGTCTTGACCAGATCGGGAATGTCGATCCGCTCGTTGATTCACTGCAGCGCAGGCGCGAGCCGGGGATGAGCATCGATCGCTCGTGTCCAGCCGTACGCATCGATCATCGGGCCAATCAGGGTCGCGCTGCGCGCCGCCTCGTTGAGCAAGGAGCCGGTGACGAGAATGGCGGGAACGACGACGATGATCGTCATGATGGCGACCGTCACGGCTGCGGAAAGACCGGGAGATCCGATTTTCTGCTGGATCCTCGCATCAAGCGGCGAAAACAGCACCGCCAGCGTCACCGACCAGACGATGGCGGCAAGAAACGGGATCGCGAGCAGGTAGCAAAGCACGGCGCCGAGAACGAGGCACAG
>JAYSPJ010000801.1:0-3224 GCA_043722155.1 Bradyrhizobium sp. | reverse complement strand
GACACGACCGGGCGTTCTCGACTGAGGTTCACCACGCGGAGAAGTTCACTACGCGGGCACAGCCAGCCCCCATAGAATCAAATGCCGTGCCAGATCGGCCGCATTCCCTAACGGATTATGAAGGCGGACCTTTTCGCGGTTTTCGGGAATCCACCGCCCCTGCGCTATTCCGCCGCGCCTAAAGCCTAGCCATGCCTGCTCAGAGATGAGGCAGGACAGACTGCTGACACAATCGTGCCCATGACGAGGGCAGCGGGCCGGTATTCATGTAAAGAAGACTATTGAAGCGCCTCGCCATGCTGCGAAATATCCAGGCCTTCCATCTCCTGCTGCAGCGAAACCCGCAGCGGCACGAAGGCGCCGACCAGTTTGAGCAGCACGAAGGTCATGCCGCCCGACCACAGCAAGGTGACGGCCACACCGTAGAACTGAATCAGCAATTGACGCGGATTGCCTTCGAGCAGGCCGGAGGTCCCGCCGATCGCGGCCGTCGCGAACACGCCCGCGAGCAGCGTGCCGGTCATTCCGCCGATGCCATGGACCCCGAAGACGTCCAGCGAATCGTCGTAATTGAAGCGCTGCTTGAGGCTGGTGCAGGCCCAGAAGCACAGCAGGCCGGCGGCCATGCCAATGACGATGCCGTGCCAGGGCTCGACGAATCCGGAAGCCGGCGTGATCGTACCCAATCCCGCCACCGCGCCGGAGATCATGCCGAGCACCGACGGCTTGCGTCGGGTCGACCATTCGATGGCGGCCCAGGTCAGCGCGCCGGCGCAGGCGGCAAGATGCGTGGCGGTGATCGCCATGACCGCGCGGGGACTGGCGGACAGGGCGGAACCGCCATTGAAGCCGAACCATCCGACCCACAGCATTCCGGTGCCGATCACCGCGAGCGACAGATCGAACGGGGCCAGATTCTCGGTGCCGTAGCCATGACGCCGGCCCATCACCTTGGCCGCGACCAGGCCGCCGACTCCGGCGGAGAGATGCACCACGAGGCCGCCGGCAAAATCCAGCACGCCCATGGTGGCGAGGAAGCCGCCGCCCCAGACCCAATGCGCCAGCGGCACATAGACGAACATGAACCAGCCGACGGAAAACAGCAGGTAGGCCGAGAACCGCATGCGATCGGCCACCGCGCCCGCCACCAGCGCGACCGTGATGATCGCAAACGTCATCTGGTAGAGCATGAACAGCGCTTCCGGAATCGTCTTTGCCGCCGGGTTGACGTCGTCCATCTTCATGCCGGCGAGGAACCAGCGATCCAGCGTCCCGAGCCAGGGACCGTCGCCGACGAACGCCAGCGAGTAGCCGAACGCGACCCAGAGAATTGAAATAAGCGCCACGGCGGCGAGGCTCTGCGCCATCGTCGCCAATACGTTCTTCTTGCGCACCATGCCGGAATAGAACAGCGCCAGGCCCGGGATGGTCATCATCAGCACCAGCGCGGTGGCTGCGATCATCCATGCGGTGTCGGCGGCGTTGATGCCGGATGTTTCGGCAAGCGCGGGCGTCACCTGCGATGCGAACAATGTTGCGATCGAAAAGGTCGCCGCAGCGCGAGCTGCATGACGTGGCAGAACCCCCATGATGTTTCCCCAGCCTGTTATCGATATGCGATGTCGTGATGCGATGTCTTGGAGCGCCGCTATTTTTTTGCAGTGAATGGTGTCAGAGCGCGTCGCTGTCGGTTTCGCCGGTGCGAATGCGCAGCGCGTGATCGATCGGCGTCACGAAGATCTTGCCGTCGCCGATCTGGCCGGTGCGCGCGCTTTGCGTGATCACCTCGACCGCCTTGTCCGCGAGTTCCGACGAGACAGCGATTTCGATCCGCAGCTTGGGCAGGAAGTTCACGACATATTCGGCGCCGCGATAGATTTCAGTGTGGCCCTTCTGGCGGCCGTAGCCCTTGACCTCGGTCACGGTCATGCCGTGGACGCCGATGGCTGTGAGCGCCTGGCGGACCTCGTCCAGCTTGAACGGTTTGATGATCGCGACGACGAGTTTCATGGTCAGGCCTTATCTTCTCGATTTCGGTAGTTGGGCGTCAGGTGATTTGCAGCCGGCCAAATCTGGCATCTTTCCGGGCAAATGGCACAATAAAGTTGCAAGAGGTGGGAAAACATTTGTGGTCGGACACCGGCATCCCTGTACAGCGGCCCGGATCGTCCGCCACAATGCATATTCCGGCGTTTGGGCCATCGGGCGGCTTCGCGGCAGCAGCTAAGGGGATGATATGGCAGGTCGATCCTGGTTTTATGCATCCGAGGGCCAGCAGCAGGGTCCGTACCCCGAGGTTCAGCTCCGCGAGTTGCTCGCCGGAGGCACCATCACGGCGAACACGCTGGTCTGGACCGAGGGGATGGCGAATTGGCAGAAGGCGGGAGAAATTCCGGGCTTGGCGTCCGGCGCCTCGGGGCCGCCGACGATTCCGCACCCAGGCGGTGTTTCGCCCCGCGCCGGCGGGTACGGCGATGAACCGCTTTCGATCGATCTGCCGCTGTGGGGTTTTCTCGGGCGCCTGCTGCTGCTGATGATCGGGTACTTGCTGGTGATTCCCGCGCCGTGGACCGGGACCGCCTTTTATCGCTGGATGGCGTCCCGAACCCAGGTGCCTGGCCGGCCCAATTTCGCCTTCACCGGCCAGCCCGGCGACATCTGGTACGTCTTCATCGCGACCGGACTGCTGAACTATGTGAGCGTGTACGACAGCACCCTGCAACTTCTCGCCATTCCAGTTACCGCGTTTCTGTCATGGATGTTGCTGCGATGGCTGGCCGGCAATCTCAGCTCGAACGGGCAGCACCTTCCGATCGCCTTCGACGGCAGCGCGGTTACCTTCATCGGCTGGCAATTGCTGATGTACATCTCGTTCATCACCATCATCGGCTGGGCCTGGGTTATCGCGGCGTGGGCCCGATGGATCTGCCGGAACATCAGCGGGACGCGCCGCGAAGTGATCTTCAACGGGACAGGGCTGGAAATCTTGTGGCGGACGATCGTGCTCGCGATCGGCTGCGCCTTCCTGATTCCCATTCCGTGGGTGCTGCGCTGGTATAATCGCTGGTTCGCCTCCCAGTTCGAGCTTGCCGAGCGAACCGCCTGACGCACCCCTGCTACACCGTTCACTTGCGCTGGCGCAGCGAGCCTTCCTGCGCCACTGAAGCGACCAGCGTGCCGTCCTGCTTGAAGATCATGCCTCGCGTGAGGCCGCGGCCGCCTTG
>JAYSPJ010000800.1:0-7606 GCA_043722155.1 Bradyrhizobium sp. | reverse complement strand
CTCTATGCCGCGCCGGATCCTTCCGGCTTCCGCAGCTTTTCCGGCCGCTACCGCGCCAGGTTCGGCGCCGATCCGGTGCGCACCGCGACACTGGCCTATGACGCGGTGGCGCTGGTCGCGGCGCTGGCGCGAACCCAGGGCGGCGCGCGTTTTTCGCCTGAAGTGCTGACCAATCCATCCGGATTTGCCGGCATCGATGGTCTTTTCAGATTTCGCGCCGACGGCACCAATGAGCGCGGCCTCGCCGTGATGAAGGTGGGATCGGGCGGCAGCGCGCCGGTCGCCGGTTCGCCGAAGAGTTTTGGCGCGTAACGCTTACGCCGCGAGATCCGCCACCACGGCATCGAGCACCGGAAATCCGGCCTGCGTCACGCGCAGCCGGCCGTTGGCGTCGACGGTGATGGCGCCTTCTTCGCGCAGGATCGCGATGCGGCCGGGATCGAGGGTGCGGCCCGACAGCGCCGCGTAGCGCTGCGGGTCGATGCCCTCGGTGAGCCGCAGGCCCATCAGCAGGAATTCATCGGCGCGCTCCTCGCTGTTGAGGTGATCGTCGACGACGACGCCATGGCCGTTGGCCTCGACGCGCATCAGCCAGGCCTCGGGACGCTTTTCGGTGGCGATGGCGTGCCTGATGCCGTTGACATCGAGGCGGCCGTGGGCGCCGGGACCGATGCCGGCATATTCCTCGCCGCGCCAGTAGACCAGATTATGTTTGCATTCCGCGCCTGGTCGCGCGTGGTTGGATATCTCGTAGGACGGCAATCCCTGCTGCGCGCAGACTTCCTGCGTGACGTCGTAGAGCGCGCGCGCCACGGCTTCATCCGGTGTCTTCAGTTTGCCGGCGGCGTGCAGGCCGAAGAACGGCGTGCCCTCTTCGATCGTCAGCTGATAGAGCGACAGATGCTCGGCGGCTTCCGAGATCGCGAGTTTCAGTTCATCCGCCCACATCTGCGGGGTCTGGTCGGGACGGGCGTAGATCAGGTCGAACGAGTAGCGGTCGAACGCGGTGCGGGCGATGGCGACCGCGTCGAGCGCTTCGCGCGCGGTGTGCAGGCGCCCCAGCGCCTTCAGCGAGGCGTCATCCAGCGCCTGCACGCCGAGCGAAACCCGGTTGACGCCGGCTGTGCGGTAGCCGCGAAAGCGCGTCGCCTCGACGCTGGTGGGATTGGCCTCCAGCGTGACTTCGGCGTCGGGCGCGACGCGCCAGTGTTTTCCGATCGCATCCAGAATGGCGCCGACGGTTTTGGGCTGCATCAGCGACGGCGTGCCGCCGCCGAGAAAGATCGAGGAGACCTCGCGGTCCGGCGCGCGCGCCGCGGTGGTCTCGATCTCGCGGGCAAAGGCGCGGGTGAACCGCTCCTCGTCGACAGGGGCGTGCCGGACATGGCTGTTGAAATCGCAATACGGGCATTTCGACAGGCAGAAGGGCCAGTGCACGTAGACGCCGAACGCCGCAGCGGGACTAGTCAAGGCAGATCTCCGCGAGTTTGACGAAGGCGCGGGCGCGATGCGACAGGCCCAAGCCGAGCGGCGGCAGGCCGTGCTTTTCGAGGCTGGTCATCTCGCCGAAGGTCCTGACGTGTCCATCGGGCAGGAACGCCGGGTCGTAGCCGAACCCGGCGGTGCCGCGCGGCGGCCATACCAGCGTGCCGTCGGCGCGCGCCTCGACCTCCTCGAGGTGATCGTCGGGCCAGGCCACGCAGAGCGCGGAAACGAAATGCGCCTTGCGCTGGTCCGGTGTTGTCGCGCCGCGCTCCTGCAGCAGACGCTCGATCCGCGCCATCGCGGCGGCAAAATCCTTTGAAGGTCCGGCCCAGCGCGCCGAGAGAATACCGGGCGCGCCGTCGAGCGCGTCGACCACGAGGCCGGAATCGTCGGCGAAGGCCGGCAGTTGCGCGGCCCTGGCCGCGGCGATGGCCTTGATGACAGCATTGGCGCGAAACGTATCGCCGGTCTCGTCGGGTTCGCCGAGGCCGAGTTCGCCGGCCGAGATCGCCTCGACGCCGTGCGGTGCCAGCAATTCGCGCATCTCGGCGAGCTTGCCGGGATTATGGGTCGCGATCACGAGCCTGCCGGTGATTCGACGGTGCTGAGTCATTGACTGCTTGTCATTCGTCATGCCCGGGCATGACGACCTCTGTGAATCACGTCACGGCCATTTTCTGCAGGTCCACCAGCCGCGCCACGCCCTTGCGCGCCAGCGCCATCAGCGCCAGGAACTCGTCCTGCGAGAACGGCGTCTTCTCGGCGGTGCCCTGCACCTCGATGATGCGGCCGTCGCCGGTCATGACGAAATTGGCGTCGGTATCGGCCTCGGAGTCCTCGGCGTAATCGAGATCGAGCACCGGGGTGCCGTTGTAGATGCCGCAGGAGATCGCCGCCACATTGTCGCGCAGCGGGTTGGTCTTGATCATGTTGCGGGTCTTCATCCAGGCGATGCAGTCGGCCAGCGCCACCCAGGCGCCGGTGATCGAGGCGGTGCGGGTGCCGCCATCGGCCTGGATCACGTCACAGTCCACCGTGATCTGGCGCTCGCCGAGCGCCTCGAGGTCGACGGTGGCGCGCAAGCTGCGGCCGATCAGGCGCTGGATTTCCACGGTGCGGCCGTTCTGCTTGCCGGCCGACGCCTCGCGGCGGGTGCGTTCCAGCGTGGCGCGGGGCAGCATGCCGTATTCGGCGGTGACCCAGCCGCGGCCCTGGCCCTTCAGCCATGGCGGCAGCCGTTCCTCGAGGGTCGCGGTCACCAGCACATGGGTGTCGCCGAATTTCACCATGCAGGAACCCTCGGCGTATTTGACCACGCCCCGTTCCAGCGACACGGCGCGCAGTTCATCCGGCGCTCGGCGGCTTGGCCGCATGAGAAATCCTTTCCAAAAATCCAGTAAAGACAGGTTCGCGGTGCTTGTAGGAGGGGGAAGCGGCAGCGGCAAGGCCCTTGGGCGCCCGATGCCACCCGATCGGGACTAATACCTGCTTGTCCCCGGCTCCTGTGATAGACAGATTGGGCTTTGGTTAAGGGAGTATCTTGTGGCCCACCACGATCCGATCGGCCTGATCGCTCCGCATGCGGGCTTAGCCCAGCTCAACGAGCGGTCGCGGGACATCTTTCGTCAAATCGTCGAGAGTTATCTCGCCACCGGCGAACCCGTCGGTTCCCGCAACATCTCGCGCCTGATCGCGATGCCGTTGTCGCCGGCCTCGGTGCGCAACGTGATGTCGGATCTCGAGCAGCTCGGCCTGATCTACGCGCCGCATACCTCGGCCGGCCGGCTGCCGACCGAACTGGGCCTGCGGTTTTTCGTCGATGCCCTGATGCAGGTCGGCGACCTCACCGAGCCGGAGCGCGAGTCGATCCAGAATCAGCTCGCCTCCGTCGGCAAGGCGCAATCGATCGAGGCGGCGCTTGGCGAGGCCCTGACCCGGTTGTCCGGCCTGACCCGGGCCGCGGCCGTGGTGCTGACCGCCAAATCCAACTCGCGGCTGAAACACATCGAGTTCGTGCGGCTGGAGCCGGAAAAGGCGCTGGTGGTGCTGGTCGGCGAGGACGGCCAGGTCGAGAACCGCGTGCTGACGCTGCCGTCGGGCGTGCCCTCGTCGGCGCTGGTGGAAGCCACCAATTTTCTCAATGCCCGGATTCGCGGAAGAACGCTGGCCGAGGCGCGGCTCGAACTCGAAACCGCATTGACGCAGAACCGCAGCGAACTCGATCAGCTGACGCAGAAGGTAATATCGGCCGGGATCGCGAGCTGGTCGGGCGGGACAAGCGACGACCGGCAACTGATCGTGCGCGGTCACGCCAATCTGCTGGAAGATCTTCACGCGCTGGAAGATCTGGAGCGGGTGAAGTCGCTGTTCGACGATCTCGAGACCAAGCGCGGCGTGATCGATCTGTTGGGACGCGCCGAGCGCGCCGAAGGCGTGCGGATTTTCATCGGCTCGGAGAACAAGCTGTTTTCGCTGTCCGGCTCATCCACCATCATCGCGCCCTACAGCGATGCCGCCGGGCACATCGTCGGCGTCCTCGGCGTGATCGGGCCGACGCGGCTCAACTACGCCCGGGTGATCCCGACGGTGGACTATGCGGCGCGCATCGTCAGCCGGATGCTGGGCGGCTGACCCGGTCGAAATCGGCTTGTTGCGCTTGATTTTCCCCGCCTAAAGCACGATATCCGGACCAGCAAATCCCCCATTGACCTCGTTCCAGGCGATTTTTTCGAGAAGGCAAGCCATGACTGATCCCAACGGGCAGAAGGACAATCCGGCCGATACGGCGAAGGCCGCCGAGCCCGTGGTGTCCAGGCCATACATCATGCCCGACGATCCCGAGGAAGGCTCAGTCGAAGCCCTTGCCAAGGAACTCGCCGAAACGCGCGACAAGATGCTGCGCACGCTGGCGGAAATGGAAAACCTGCGCAAGCGCACGGCGAAGGAAGTGGCCGACGCGCGGGCCTATGGCATCACCGGTTTCGCGCGCGACGTGCTCGATATCGCCGACAATCTGCAGCGCGCGCTCGATGCGGTTCCGGCCGAGGCCAAGGCCAACGCCGATCCCGGCCTGAAGGCGCTGATCGAGGGCGTCGAACTGACCGAGCGCTCGCTGCTCAACACGCTGCAAAAAAACGGCGTCAAGAAATTCGATCCGGCGGGCGAGAAGTTCGATCCGAATTTCCAGCAGGCGATGTACGAGGTCCCCGACGCTTCGGTGCCGGCGGGAACCGTGGTGCAGGTGGTGCAGGCCGGCTACACGATCGGCGAGCGCGTGTTACGGCCGGCGCTGGTCGCGGTCTCCAAGGGCGGCGCGAAGGCGGCGCCGGGCGAACAAGCCTGAAGCCGAGGCGGCATGGCGCTGACGATCCCGTCATCCCGAGGAGCGCGCTCTTGCGCGCGTCTCGAAGGATGGCAGTCCGTGGCCGTGCATCCTTCGAGGCTCGCTGCGCTCGCACCTCAGGCTGGCGGCGATAGAGCCGTCGATCCCGAACCAGCCTAAACCACGATATCGCCGGACTGAATGCGCTTGACGCCGGCCTTGGCCATATCCGCCCAGGCTTTTGCGAGCGAGCCCTGGGTGTCGATGCCGCGGCAGGCGTCCTCGATCACCCAGGTCTCGAATCCGGCCTTGCGCGCATCCAGCGCACTCCACGCGACGCAGAAATCGGTTGCCAATCCGGCCATGAACAGACGCTTCACCTTGCGCGCCTTCAGATAGGCGGCAAGCCCGGTCGTGGTCTTGCCGTCGGCCTCGGTGAAGGCGGAGTAGCTGTCGACGTCCTTGTGAAAACCCTTGCGGATGATCAGTCCGGCCTGCGGAATCGCGAGTTCCTTCGACAATGCCGCGCCGTCGGTGCCCTGCACGCAGTGATCTGGCCATAGCACCTGTTTGCCGTATTTGAGATCGACGGTCTCGAACGGCTTTTTGCCGCCGTGGCTGGTGGCGAACGAGACATGGCCTGCCGTGTGCCAGTCCTGCGTCAGCACGACATTGGCAAAACCCCTGGCGATGCGATTGATCACGGGAACGACCTGCTCGCCGTCTTTGACGGCGAGGCTGCCGCCGGGCAGGAAGCAGTTCTGAACGTCGATCACCAGCAGCGCCGAGGCCTCATCGGGCTTGATCGAGGCCGCCGCCCAAAGCTTGTTTGTAAAGACGGTGGCGATCGCCGCCGTGCCCAGGCCCGCAAGAATCCGCCTTCGCTCCAACATGCTGCATCTCCCTGTAAGACACGCTTGCCTCAGCAAATCATCTCGCTTGGGAAGCGTAAAGCAGATTAGGCGCCTGTGGCCGCACGAATCTTCGGCAGATCGCGCAACCTTCAGCGCGGCTGAATGCCGTCGCGCACGGCGCGGAAGCGCGGAAATGCCTTGGTCCATTCCTCGCGCGGCGCGCTGCCGATGATGCGCATCGAATTCTGGCCGCCGAATCGCAGCCACTGCACCACGGTGACGGGGGTATTGTCCTTGCCGCTCACCGCCTCGATGCGGGTTTCATAGCCGGGCGTGCCGTCGATGCGCAGCGGCTCCGACATCGTGATTTTGGCCTCGCGCACGCCGGGAATCGTGGTCGCGGCCTGCTGGGCAAAACGGCCGCGATCCTCGGGCTGGGTCGGCGTGGCCCCGACAATGCCGACCACCATGAAGGGCGCGGCCTCGAAACCCCTGGTCTCGTCGCCGTCGGCGAGAACGACGGCCCCGCCCACGGCCAGCGTTCGGACATTCTTGAAACCGCTCAATTCGCCGATCTTGAACGGCATCTGGGCAAGCTGCTCCTCGACCGGAACTTCCTTGCGGACCACCGCCGAGGCAAACATCTGCCTGATGGCGTCGTCGGTATAGATCCTGGTGGCATTTTCCGGCACCTGCACGGCGATATAGCCCGAGAAGGTGCCGCCCGGCAGGATCATCGAATAACGCCGCACCGTGGTCGCGCCATCCTTGCCGGTTTCGATGGTGTAGTAGGCAAGGCCGGCCGCGGTCTCGATGCTCTCCGGCTTGACCCCGCCGGCGCCCGCCGGATTGGTCTTGAAGGCATTCATGACCTCGCCGTAGGCGTCGGCCGGAAGCTCCGCCACCAGCACCTTGACGCCCTGATCCTCGGTCTCGAATCCGACGAAGGTCTTGGCGCGGGAGAGGCCGACCAGCGGCGTGATTCCGACCCTGCTGCCGGGCGGAAAAACCGGGTCCGCGGCAAGCGCAAGGCTCATGGCGGGAATAAGCAGGGCAACCGCGAGCATCAGTCGGATGAGCATCATGAAAGTCTACTGGGTTTGCATTGAGGCCGTTCAATGGTCGGCCGGTGCGGCCCTTTGCCGGGGCCTCGGGTGTCCCGCTTTTAGCGGTTTTGACGGTCCGGCAACAGGGAGGACCGCGATTCCGTTCCCGGCCAGCGTCTGAAATCGCGCTTTTCCGCCCCGGCCTTCTCGGCCTGTCCGCTGACCCGGCGGCGCAGCTCGCCCCGGCCCACCCTGCCCTGAAGGGGCACAATCTTTCAAAGCTCAGTCTTTTCACGGGCTAAGGTTGCGCGCGGTCCTTGCGGCCCCCACCCCCCCTCCTATATGAGGCTCACCGTCGCAATATCGCGAGCATTTGATCGTTTGGGGGTTTGGATTGGTGCGCCGTCAGGGCCCAGCCAACCTGCCGCAAAAAGAAGGATATGAGGACCATGGGAAAGGTCATTGGGATCGATCTCGGCACCACGAATTCGTGCGTCGCCGTTATGGATGGCAAGACAGCGAAAGTCATCGAGAACGCCGAGGGCATGCGGACGACCCCGTCGATCGTCGCTTTCAGCGATGATGGCGAGCGGCTCGTCGGACAGCCCGCCAAGCGCCAGGCGGTGACCAATCCCGAGCGGACCTTCTTCGCGGTGAAGCGCCTCGTCGGCCGCCGCTATGACGATCCGATGGTCGAGAAGGACAAGAAGCTCGTCCCCTACAAGATCGTCAAGGCATCCAACGGCGATGCCTGGGTCGAAGCCGACAGCAAGACCTACTCGCCCTCGCAGGTCTCGGCCTTCATTCTGCAGAAGATGAAAGAGACCGCGGAAGCCCATCTCGGCCAGAAGGTCGAGCAGGCCGTCATCACCGTTCCCGCCTATTTCAACGACGCGCAA
>JAYSPJ010000799.1:0-2289 GCA_043722155.1 Bradyrhizobium sp. | reverse complement strand
ACCCGTCGGGCAAATCAGTGATTTAGCTTCGCGTGTCTCACCCGATGAGAGGGGCGGGTCGCGATCGTCACGAACGCGCGGTGGGATGCGGTGGACGCGATGGCGGCGGGAGACGAGCGCTGTCGTGGCGGACGGTGAAGCCGTGTGGTCCTGGCGCCCCGACGCTGGCGTCAAGTTCGCGGGAAGCAAAACTTCCCGCGGATGACGGTGGCAACAAAGCCCGGTCACCGAGGAGAGCGCGGAATAAGCCGTAAACCACTGCGCAGGGAAGGCCGGATTGCCTCCGCTGGACCTGTATGCTCGTGTGCGTTTTATTGTGCATGTTTGCACACGAGACCGCGGGTGCAGCGCGCACCCGGTCTTCCCTGCGCCCTCTTCTTATCGAGGGCGGCACTCGACGCAAAGCTCGGGCGCATCGCGCCGCGGGATCGCGAAGTCATATCTGGACGTCATTGCGAGGAGCACTTGCGACGAAGCAATCCAGTTTTCTTTCTTCTGTGGCTTTTCGAGAAAGCTGGGTTGCTTCGCTACGCTCGCAATGACGGTTTCCAGTTCACGTCGTCCCAGCCAAGCGGAGCGCGAGCCGGGACCCATAGCCACAGGCGGTTATGAGGCGAAGAAAGATGCTCCGCACCATTTGCGCCAACCGCAACGCCGCGGCGTATGGGTTCCCGCTTTCGCGGGAACGACGGGATTACTCCGCCTTCTTGCCCAATTGCTCATGCGGCCGTCCGAAATCCGGCGCCGCCGAATCCTGGCCGATCTCGACGATGCCGCGGCGGATGGCGCGGGTGCGGCTGAAATGCTCGAACAGCGCCTCGCCGTCGTTGCGGCGGATGGCGCGGGTGAGTTTCGACAGATCCTCGTTGAAGGTGCCGAGCATTTCCAGCACCGCGTCCTTGTTGGCCAGGAACACGTCGCGCCACATCGTCGGATCGGAGGCGGCGATGCGGGTGAAATCGCGAAAGCCGCCGGCGGAGAATTTGATCACCTCGGAAGAGGTGACCTGGGCCAGTTCGTCCGCGGTGCCGACGATGGTGTAGGCGATCAGATGCGGCAGATGGCTGGTGATCGCCAGCACGAGGTCGTGATGGTCGGGCGTCATGATCTCGACCCTGGCGCCGAGTGCCGCCCAGAACGCGCGCAGCTTCTCGACCGCGGCCGGATCGACGCCTTCCGGCGGGGTGAGGATGCACCAGCGGTTGATGAACAGCTCGGCGAAACCGGAATCGGGACCGGAATGCTCGGTGCCGGCGACCGGATGGGCCGGCACGAAATGCACGCCGTCAGGCAAATACGGCGCCATGTCGCGCACGATCGCGCCCTTGACCGAGCCGACGTCGGAGACGACAGCGCCCCGTTTGAGATGCGGTCCGATCTCCTGCGCGACCGGGCCGCAGGCGCCGACCGGGATGCAGAGGATGACGAGGTCGGCGTCGTTGACGGCTTCGGCGTTGGTCTCGACCACACGGTCGACGATGCCGAGCTCCTCGACCCGCGCGCGGGTTTTCGCCGAGCGTGCGGTGGTGACGATTTCTCCCGCCAGCCCCTGCTCGCGCGCGGCGCGCGCGATCGAGCCGCCGATCAGCCCGAAGCCGATCAGCGCGATTTTCTTGAAGAGCGGCGCGGCACTCACTTGTGCACCGTGAAGTCGCGCAAGCCCTCGACCACCAGGCGGTTGGCCTCTTCGGTGCCGATGGTCAGGCGCAAGGCGTGCGGCAGGCCGTAATTGCTCAAGCCGCGCAGCACCAAGCCGCGTTGGGTGAGGAACGCATCGGCGTCGGCGGCGGTCTTGCCCTTCTCCAGCGGGAAATGGATGAGAATGAAATTCGCCACGCTCGGCGTCACCTTGAAGCCGAGTTTTGTCGTTTCCTCGGTCAGCCAGTTGCGCCATTTTTCGGTGTGCGCCTTCGACATCTGGATATGCGCGGTGTCCTCGATCGCCGCCGCCGCCGCCAGCATCGCCGGCGTCGAGACGTTGAACGGTCCGCGGATACGATTGACCGCATCGACGATATTGGCCGGGCCGAACATCCAGCCGATGCGCAGTGCCGCCAGGCCGTGAATCTTGGAGAA
Organism: Bradyrhizobium sp.; assembly: GCA_043722155.1. Classification (GTDB taxonomy): domain Bacteria; phylum Pseudomonadota; class Alphaproteobacteria; order Rhizobiales; family Xanthobacteraceae; genus Bradyrhizobium. The sequence continues at coordinate 213 of JAYSPJ010000799.1, read as the reverse complement.
GGTGTGCGTCATCACGGTGTTTTCGGTGGTCGCCACCAGTTCGATGCCGAGCTCGTAATCGTTGCGCGACACGTAGTCGGAATAGGCGGCGTCGAGCACCAGCAGCACATGACCGGGCAAGCCGGCGCGCAGCCGCTTGACCTCGTCGAACGGAATGTAGGTCCCGGTCGGGTTGTTCGGATTGGCGAGCCACACCAGTTTGGTGCGCGGCGA
>JAYSPJ010000798.1:0-5491 GCA_043722155.1 Bradyrhizobium sp. | reverse complement strand
CGCTGGCCGGCGAGAAACGCGACCTTTTGACCAGGGCGGCGCTCGAAGCCGACGTCCGCCTGGTCCGGATCGAGGACGGGCGGCTTGAGGTCGCGCTGGAGCGCAGCGCGGCGCGGACGCTGATCAACGATCTGTCGCGCAAGCTGGAGCAATGGACCGGGCGGCGCTGGACCGTGATCGTGTCCAACGAAGCCGGTCAGGCGACGCTGCGTTCGCAGAACGAAGTCCAGAAGAACCAGCGCGAGCGCGCCGCCGAAGCCGATCCGCGCGTGCAGGAGGTGCTGGCGCGGTTTCCCGGCACCAAGGTGGTCGAGGTGCGCAAGCTTGCCCCCGAGCCGCCGGAATCCGATGTTAGCGGTGACGACCCCGCCGAGACTTCCGATAGCGACGATCTCTAGATCATTTTGAAGGAAGCATTCATGGCTGATTTTCTCGGCATGATGAAGCAGGCAGCCCAGCTGCAGTCGAAGATGCAGGCGATGCAGGAAGAACTCGGCCATGTCGAGGTCGAGGGCATCTCGGGCGGTGGGCTCGTCAGCGTGCGCATGACCGCGAAGATGCTGGTGAAGACCGTCAGGATCGACCCGTCGCTGATGAAGGCGGATGAGCGCGAAATCCTCGAGGATCTGCTGGTGACTGCGCTCAACGACGCGCAGCGCAAGGCGGAAGCCGCGATGCAGGAGAAGATGCAGGCTTTGACCGGCGGACTCGGACTGCCGCCTGGCCTCGGTCTCGGCTAGCCAACATGGCTTCTGCTGTTGCCGGTCCCGAAATCGAACGCCTGATCCAGCTGCTGGCGCGGCTGCCGGGGCTCGGCCCGCGCTCGGCGCGGCGCGCGGCGCTGCATCTGATCAAGAAGCGCGAAGCACTGATGACGCCGCTGGCCGCAGCACTCCAGGTGGCGATCGACAAGATCCAGGTCTGCAAGACCTGCGGCAATATCGACACGCAAAATCCCTGCACGGTGTGCACCGACCCGCGGCGCGATCCGTCGATCATCGTGGTGGTCGCCGACGTCGCCGATCTCTGGGCGCTGGAACGCGCGCATGCCACCAATGGGCTCTATCATGTGCTCGGCGCGACGCTGTCGCCGCTCGACGGCGTCGGCCCGCAGGACCTGACCATCGAGGCGCTGGTGGCGCGCGCGCACGACGCGCGGGTGACCGAAATCATTCTCGCACTGAATGCGACGGTGGACGGCCAGACCACCGCGCATTACATCACTGACCTCCTGCAGGAGGCCGGCGTCAAGGTGACGAGGCTCGCCCACGGCGTGCCGGTGGGCGGCGAACTCGATTATCTCGACGAAGGCACGCTGTCCGCAGCCATGCGGCAGCGCACGTTATTCTGACAATCACAAACGGAAATCAACGACATGATGATGCGACGATTCGGCAAACGTTACGCTTTGGTGGCAGCGATGGCGGCGATGTGCGCAGCGCCCGGCGCACGGGCGCAGCAGACTGCCCCCGCGCCGAAGCCGGGCAAGTTGATCAATGCCGGCGAAGTCTTGTCGGGACAGCTCAATGCCATGAAAGTCCGCGGGGCCAGGAAGGGCAAGCGCGTCGCCACCTATCAGGTCACCAGCGAACCGCGCCGGCTGCCGCCGCCGAACGGACTCTGCAACCTCGAGACCGGGCCGGAAACCTTCCAGCTCATCACCTCGAGCGACGCGCAGGCCGCGCAGCTGAAGGGTTTCATCGGCAAGGAAATCTCGATCAAGGTCGACGAGGTCGCCTGCGCGCAGGATGCCGGGCAAATGAGCGAAGCCGTGGTGACGAAGTGGAGCGTGGTGTCGAAGCATTAGAGTATCTCGTCATGCCCGGGCTCGTCCCGGGCATCCACGTCTTTGCTGCAATCACAACACGAAAGACGTGGATGGCCGGGACAAGCCCGGCCATGACGGTGAGTGCAGCGCTAAACCCTCACCGGTCCCAGTTCCTCGAAATGCCCGCGCCGCTGCAGCCATGCCAGCAGGATCAGGCTCGGCACCGCGACCGCGACGGAGATCACGAAGAACAGCGGCCAGCCCGTCGCCGTCGCCACATAGCCCGCGCCGGACGAAAGGTAAGTGCGCCCGACCGCGGCCAGCGCCGTGAGCAGCGCGTATTGGGTCGCGGTGTGCAGCGGGTTCTTGCATAGCGCCGAGAGATACGCGACGAAGATCACGGTGCCGATCGCGCCGGTGAAGTTCTCCGCCGAGATGGCGACGGCCAGCGCCCATTGATTGACGCCGACATAGGCGAGCCACGCGAACGCCAGGTTGGAGACCGCCTGCAGCACGCCGCCGATCCACAGGCTGGCGACCAGCGAATAGCGCCGCGCGACGTAGCCGCCGGCAAAGCCGCCGATCAGGGTCGCGGCGAGACCGACGCCCTTGACGATGGCGGCGTAGTCGTTGCGGGTGAAGCCGAGGTCGATCACGAACGGCGCGGTCATGGTGCCGGAAAACGCGTCGGTGAATTTGAACAGCACCACGAAGGCCAGCGCCGCCCATGCATGCTTGCGGACCAGAAATTCGGAGAACGCCCCGAGCGCCGCATGCATGACGCGCGAGAACGCGGCCTCGCCGCGGGTGGCGGCCTCCGCGCGCGCCGATTGCCCGGGCTCGGTGGCGGCAAGTGCCGTGGCGGTGCCGATCAGCACCAACGCCGCCATCATCACATAGCCCCACATCCACGCCGACGAGCGCCCGATGCCGGTGTCTTCGAACGCGCTCACCATGAACAGCACGCCGGCGGTCGAGACCAACATCCCGATCCGGTAGGCCGCGACGTACGAGGCCATGCCGGCGGCCTGCTCGCTCTCGGGCAGGGTTTCGACGCGAAACGCATCGACCACGATGTCCTGGGTCGACGACATCGTCGCGACCAGCAGCGCGCCGAGCGCCACGAACAGCGGCGAGCGCGCCGGGTCGGTCAGCGCCAGCAGCAGGATCGCGCCGATCAGCAGCAGTTGCGAGAACACCAGCCAGCCGCGGCGGCGGCCGAAGGCGCGCGTGAAGAACGGCACATGTAGCGCGTCGACCAGCGGCGCCCAGATGAATTTCAGCGTGTAGGGCGTGCCGACCAGCGCGAACAGCCCGATGGTGCCGAGGTCGACGCCGGATTCGCGCATCCACACCAGCAGCGTCGATCCCGACAGCGCCAGCGGCAGGCCGGAGGAAAAGCCGAGCAGCAGCACGATCAACACGCGCCGCTGCAGGTACACCGCCCACCCTTCGCGCCAGGAGGGGCGGGGAGCGGGAGCGACGGATGTTTTGGGCAGGCTGTCAGGCGCGGTTGTCATACCGCAGTGCTAGCAGATTCGGGGCAGCTTCCTACTCCCCCGCCTGCAGCTTGCGGGTTAGCGGAAACAGCTCGGCCGCCGCCGGCTGGGCGATATGCACCGTCTCGGCGGGGGCTTCGGTCTTGCTGAAATCCAGCTCCTCGATCCGGCCGGCGCGCTTTTCGATCTTGTCGGCGGAGATCAGGATCTGGCGGACATCCTCGTTGACGTCGCCAAAATGCTTTTGCAGTTTCAGCACGCGGTCGCGCAGCCGATTGAGATCGTCGCCGAGGTTGAGCACTTCGGTGCGAATCTGGTCGGCGGCATCCCGCATCCGCGCGTCCTTCAGGATTTGCTGCATCACCTGGATCGCCAGCATCAAGAGCGACGGCGACACCAGTACCACCCGGGCGCGGTAGGCCTTCTGGATCACGTCGTCGAATCCGTCGTGGATTTCGGCGTAGACCGATTCCGACGGCACGAACATCAGCGCGGTATCCTGGGTCTCGCCCGCGATCAGATATTTCTCGGCGATATCGCTGACATGCTTCATGACGTCGGCGCGCAGCCGCTGCGTGGCGTACTTCTTTTCCTCATCCGTCCGTGCGTCATGCAGCGCGGTCATCGCCTCCAGCGGAAATTTCGCATCGATGCAAAGCGGGCGCTGGTCCGGCAGGAACACCACGCAGTCCGGTCGCTTCCCGGTGGAGAGCGTGTGCTGGAATTCGTAAGAACCCTTCGGCATGCCGTCCTGGACGATGGCTTCCATCCGCGCCTGCCCGAACGCGCCGCGCGATTGCTTGTTGGCGAGCACGTCGCGCAGCGTGGTGACCTGCGAGGTCAGGTCGGTGAGGTTCTTGTGCGCGTTGTCGATGATGCCGAGCCGCTCATGGAGGACGCGCAGGCTATCCATGGTGTTGCGCGTGGTTTGCTCCATCGACTGGCCGACCCGATGGGTTACCGAATCCAGCCGCTCGTTGACGGCGCGCGCCATGTCGGCCTGGCGGCCGGCCAGCGCCTGGCCCATTTCGTGGACCCGGCCGGTGGCCTCGCTCTGGGCGCGCAGCATTTCGCTGACGCGCTCCTCGAGCTCATCGGCGCGGATGGCCTGCGCCATCGCCAGCGCCGCCCCCCGGCTTCCGGACCGCGCGATGATGACGGCAATGGTCAGCAGCAGGACCAGCGCCAGTGCGCCGAATCCGAGCAGCGCTTCGCCGGTGTGGACCGGCAGGTCGCCGATCATGAAAAGAAGCTCGTTCATGCCGCCCTTGTAGCCGATTCGGGCTTGAATACGAACGAAGAGGGAACATTTATGGTTAATCGGCGCTTAATTTTCGTGGTTAACCAACCGCTAAATTTCGCGGTTAACCGCAGGGTACCCAGTTCCTTCGGTGCATTGACCCCGGCAAATCAGCAGCTTAAATCGCCCGCCAAGCCACCCAGAGAAACCATGGCACTCAGAGAAATCATCATCCTGCCGGACAAGCAGTTGCGGCTGGTCTCCAAACCGATCGAAAAGGTCACGGCGGAGATCCGCCGGCTCGCCGACGACATGTTCGAGACCATGTACGACGCTCCAGGGATTGGCCTCGCCGCGATCCAGGTCGCCCGGCCGCTGCGGTTGATCACGATGGACCTCGCCAAGAAAAGCGAGGACGGCGAGATCAAGCCGTTGCCGCGGGTCTTCATCAATCCGGAAATTCTATCGTCGTCGGAAGAGCTGTCGGTCTACGAGGAAGGCTGCCTGTCGATCCCCGAATATTACGAGGAGGTGGAGCGGCCGGCGCAGGTGCGCATCCGCTTCACCGATCTCGACGGCAAGGTGCATGAGGAAGACGCCGACGGCCTGTTCGCCACCTGCATCCAGCACGAGATCGATCACCTCAACGGCGTGCTGTTCGTAGACTATTTGTCGAAGCTGAAGCGCGACCGCGTGCTGAAGAAATTTGCCAAGGCCGCCAAGCGCGCGGCGGAGTAGGGTTCGCCTCGCGCGCCAATTGCCGTCACCCAGAGGTGCGCGGCGCCCCTTGGCGCCGGGCCTCGAAGGGCGACGGCAGCCACAAGCAAGGTTCTTTCTTTCCTGCGCATCCTTCGAGGCTCGCAAGGGCTCGCACCTCAGGATGACGCTCGTTATCTGGATGCTTGGTTCTAGGACTTACGCGAACATGCCGCTCCGTCTGATCTTCATGGGCACGCCCGACTTCGCGGTGCCGACGCTGCTGGA
>JAYSPJ010000797.1:0-3437 GCA_043722155.1 Bradyrhizobium sp. | reverse complement strand
GCTCGAAGCGGGTGCCGGCATCCTTCAATGTTTCCAGGATGTAGGCGATGTCGCGAAAGGTGTTGCGGAAGATATAGTCGTCGGAATTGACGACATAATCTCGCTCCCAGTCATACTTCCAATTTCCGATCCGCCGGGCGGCGTCGAAGAAGGCGAAGTTCATCACCCCATGTTGAGCGAACACATTTCGGGCCGGAACTTTTGCGCCGCCAGCAACCGTTCGGCAACCGGCATTGTGGCCGAGCCGCCGGTCGTGAGGTTGATGATCGCGTCGGTACGCTGTTTGAGTATGGGAAGGAAAAGTTCGTAAACCGCCGGATCACCGGTGGGCCTCCCGGTTTCGGGCACACGCGCATGAAGGTGCAAGATCGCGGCGCCTGCCTCGACCGCGGCAATGCCTTGGGCAGCGATTTCCTCAGGGGTAATCGGCAGCGCGTCGGACATCGTCGGTGTGTGAACGCCGCCGGTTACCGCGCAAGTGATGATTACCTTGTTGGGCATGGTTCTCGCCACCGCCTCAGGCGGGCTGGACCTCGGACAGGGTCTGGCCGAAGCAATTCGTGCTGAGCTGGGCCGGGTCCATGAACTCGATCATCTCCTTGACCTGCTCGTTCTCGATGATGAACGCGAAGGCGTAGTATTTCTGCTTGTAGTGGCCGAACTTGGCCGGGCCTTCGCCGTGGCCGAGCGCAACACCGCGATTGCCTTCGACGATGATGTTCGTGCAGGCAACGACCGGAGGCGCCAGAAAGCGCGCTGCCAGCAAGGCGCCGAGATCACGTTTGATCTCTTCCGGACCGGTATAGATGCCCGATACCGGCGTATCGCCGATAATGTGATATTTCCCGTCAGGGGCGAACATCTCGAACGCGGCGATGAATTCGCCAGTGAACATGTTGTTCATATAGGTCTCGATGACCGAACGCGTCGACATGATGATGCTCCTTGTTGGCAGGAAATGCGTCAATTCGAAATTTGGGCAAGCTCTTCCTTGGTCGGCGATGCCAGCGACGCGTCGCCGGCGGTCATTCCGCCATCCACGGCAATGACCTGGCCAGTCAGGAAGCTGGCATCGTCCGACAGCAGGAAGGCAATGACCTTGGCGATCTCGACCGGCGCGCCGAACCGGCCCATCGGCGTTCGACGCAGAACGGCGTCGGCAAATCGCGGAACGCGGAATACGCGCTCGGTCATGCCGGTCTCGATGTAACCCGGGCTAACCGCGTTAACCCGGACCTGGCGCATCGCCAATTCGACTGCCAGTGCCCGTGTCAGCATGCCCACCCCGCCCTTGGACGTGATGTAAGGTGACAGGTTCGGTGCGGCGAAATGGCCCATCACGGAGGCGACGTTGACGATCGCGCCCGACTTGCTGTCGAGCTGGCGCACGAACAGTTGCGACATCATCATCGTGCCCGTCAGATTTGTGTCGATCACCTTGCGCCATGCCGCGAGTTCGAGGTCGTCGATTGCTGCGCGGACCGTGGTTCCGGCACTGTTGACCAGTCCGACCGCGCGCTGGCCATCCTGATGCAATTGTTCGAACAGCGCCGTGCACGCATCGGGGTCGCTGACATCGAGCCGCGCCGCCGTCGCTGCCCCGCCGCCAGCCCCGATTCGATCGGCCTGCATGGCTGCCGAATCCAGGTCGAGGTCGCTGACCACGACACGCCAGCCGCGTTCGGCAAGAACCAGGGCCGTCGCGGCGCCAATGCCAGAGCCGGCACCGGTGACGATCACGACAGGCGATGGTTCAGCCAGCGCGTCAGTCCTTGAGATGCTGCTGCGCAAAGGCACCGATTTGCGTCAGCGCTTCGCGGGCCTCGGGCAACCGATCGGCATAGACCGTCCAGATGTGCGCCATGCCCTCGCCTTCGACATAGGTTGCATCGACTCCCGCCTTGCGGGCTGCCTCTGCGCAAAGCTTGCCATCGTCACGCAGCATCTCGATTTCGCCGGCGAAAATGAGCAGTGGGGGAAGGCCGGTCCAGTCGCCGTACAGCGGGGAAATGCGCGGGTCTTTGGGATCCCGCTCGCCGCAATAGACTGCGCCCAGGTTGGCGATCAAATCCATGGTCACCAGCGGATCACGATCGGCATTGATCTTTCGCGATTCGCCTGAATGGGCGAAATCCGCGAAGGGTGAAATCGAGACGCCCGCCGCAGGAAGCGGCAGACCTTCGTCTCGGATCACCTGAAGCGTGATCAGGGCAAGGCCACCGCCGGCAGAATCCCCGGCGATCAATGTCTTGGCCGGATCGATTCCCGATTTCAGCAGCCACTTGTAGACCGTCATCGCGTCCTCGACCGCGGCCGGGAAGGGGGACTCAGGCGCTAGCCGATAGTCGACCATTAGAACCCGGCAACTCGTAGCCCGCGACAGGAAACCGCCGAATGAGCGATACCCGTGCGCGGAGCCCATCATGTAGCCGCCGGAATGAAAATGGATTGCAACCCGGTCCTTGGTGGCATCGGGGGTGTCGATCCACAGGCAGGGCACACCGTCGCAGTCCACCGGCGTCACCTCGGTGCCCGCCGGAATTTCGAATTGACCGAGCCAGTCTTCAAAGATCTTGCGCATGTCGTCGAATGTGTAATTCGGATCCGCAAGCCACGCGTCGCGCAGATCGCTGTTCAGTTTGAGCACCGCCCGCGCTTCTTCGCTCGGCATAGTTCCTCCTCTGGTCGCGCACTCTTGCCGGCGCGCGCTTTTGCAAGCGACGTTCGCTTATGGACCAAGCCTAGGCCGGGACTTTCAGCCCTGCAAGAACTTTACAACAGTCATGTTGCAGAAGGTTGTGTGGACTTGTGTCCAAGTTGAACGATCAACGAAAGCATGTCATTCGACAACGTGCAACAATAGTGTTGCGAAGCGCCAGGCTTGGACTTATCGTGCAGCTCAGAGCCGAGTCCGTCGGCCGCGCCTGTCCGCATGGCGGACGATATCGACTTGGAGAGATCGCGATGGAAATCGGCTTCCTGCACGTTATGCAAAACTGGCACCGCGATATGACGGACCTCCAGATGTATCAGGGCGAGACCGATCTTTCGATTGCGGCCGATCGGCAAGGCTACGATTCGATATGGTGCGTCGAGCATCATTTTGAGGATTACGGGCTGTGCCCCGATAACCTTCAGTTCTTGTCCTATATCGCCAGCCAGACCAAAAACGCCAAGCTGGTTCCCGGCGCGATTATTCTGCCGTGGAACGATCCGTTGCGCGTGGCCGAAAAGATGGCCCTGCTGGAATGCTTCGCGCCCGGTCGCGTCGGACTTGGCCTGGGGCGCGGCCTAGCGCGGCGCGAATATAACGGCATGCGGATCGACATGGCTGAATCGCGCGACCGTTTCGACGAGGCCGCGCGCATGATCCTCGATGCGCTCGATAGCGGGTTTATCGAAGGCGATGGTCAATATTACAAGCAGCCGCGCGTCGA
>JAYSPJ010000796.1:0-8359 GCA_043722155.1 Bradyrhizobium sp. | reverse complement strand
TTTGTACCTGCGAGCCGATCCCATCCGAGACCGCCGCCGGCAGGAGCCCGATGCCCGCCACGATGCAGGTCATCAGGACCGGTCGCAACTGCAACTCCCCGGTGCGGATCACGGCACGTATCCGTTCGAAGCCTTCGTCGATCAATTGATTGTATTGCGACAGAATAATGATGCCGTCCATCACCGCGATGCCGAACAGGGCGATGAAGCCGATCGCAGCCGACACGCTGAACGGAATGCCGGAGATGAACAGCCCAAGCACGCCGCCGAAAATCGCCATCGGGATCACGCTCATGGCGAGCATGGTGTCGACGATGGAGCCGAAATTGAAGAACAGCAGGACCCCGATCAGCGCGAGGCTGATCGGCACCACGATCGAAAGCCGCCGGATGGCGTCCTGCAGATTGCCGAATTCGCCGACCCATTCGATCCGGGATCCCGGCGGAAGCTGGACCTGCGCGGCGACCTTCTCCTGCGCTTCCTGGATCGCGCTGCCGAGGTCGCGGTTGCGCACCGAGAATTTGATCGGCAGATAGCGCTCCTGCTGTTCACGGTAGATATAGGCGGCGCCGGAAATCAGGTTGATCGAGGCGACCTCGCTGAGCGGAATTTGCGTCATCGCGCCGCCGGCTCCAGCAACCCCGATCCGCAAAATCTGGATCGCCTCGGCGCTCTTGCGATATTCCGGCGCAAGTCGGACGATGATCGAGAAATGCCGGTCGCTGCCGGGCTCATAGATTTCGCCGGCGGTGTCGCCTCCGACCGCGACCTTGATGGTGGCGTTGATATCGCCCGGTGACAGCCCGTAACGTGCGGCGCGGGCCCGATCGATGTCGATCTGGATGGTCGGCTGCCCGAGCGATGTGAACACCGCAAGGTCGGTGACGCCCTGCACGTTGGCCAGCGCTAATTTAATCTTATTGGCAGTGTCTGATAGCGCCTGAAGGTCGCTGCCATAGAGCTTGATGGAATTCTCGCCCTTCACGCCCGAGACGGCCTCCGAAACGTTATCCTGCAAATACTGCGAGAAATTGAATTCGACGCCCGGAAACTTGTCCTGCAACTGGCTCAGTAATTGAGCCGTCAGTTCGTCCTTGTCGCGGGTGCCGGGCCATGCGCTGTTGGGCTTGAGCGGCGCAAAGAACTCGGCGTTGAAAAGGCCGGCGGCATCGGTGCCGTCGTCCGGACGGCCATGCTGCGAGACCGCCGATTCCACCTCCGGGCGGCTACGGATCAGCTTCCGCATCTCGTTGACATAGCCATTGCCTTCTTGCAGCGAGATGGTTGGGGGAAAAGTGGCGCGAATCCACAGATTGCCTTCCTCCAGCTTGGGCAGGAATTCCAGCCCCAACAGTCGCACCAGCACGATGGTCAGCACCACCAGACTCGCGGCGCCGGTCAGAACGATCTTGCGGTTCGCAATCGCCCAACTCAGCACAGGCACGTATAGCTGGTCGAGCTTCCGCATGATCCAGGTTTCGGTCTCCTTCATATGCGCGGGCAGGATGATGGCGCTAAGTGCTGGCGTGATAGTGAACGTCGCCATCAGCCCGCCCGCCAGGGCATAGGCATAGGTCCGCGCCATCGGGCCGAAGATGTTGCCCTCGACGCCGCTCAACGTGAACAGCGGCAGGAACGCGGCGATGATGATGGCGGCTGCGAAGAAGATCGAGCGCGAAACGTTGGCCGACGCGGTGAGAATGTGCCTTTTGATCTCGAAGGAGTTGCGGCCGAGTTCGGCTTCGGAAATCGGCGTCGTCTGCGACAGCCTGCGGAAGATTGCTTCCACCATGATCACGGTGGCGTCGACAATCAGCCCGAAATCGATCGCACCGACGGACAGCAAATTGGCGGATTCGCCGCGGAGCACCAGGATAATGACGGCGAAGAACAGTGCGAACGGGATCGTCGCAGCGACGATCAGCGCGCTGCGGAGATCGCCGAGGAATATCCATTGCAACAGCACGATCAGAAAAATGCCGACCACCATGTTGTGAAGCACGGTGTGCGTGGTGATCTCGATCAGGTCCTTGCGGTCATAGATCCGCTCGATCTTCACGCCGGGCGGCAGGATACTGGAATTGTTGATGCTGCGGACGAGTTGCTCGACGCGAGCGATGGTCGGCGAACTCTGTTCGCCGCGCCGCATCAGCACGATGCCCTGGACGATGTCATCGTCCTGATCGAGGCCGGCAATGCCGAGCCGCGGCTTTTCGCCGATCGTCACCTGGCCGATGTCGCGGACGAGGACCGGATTGCCGCCCGACTGCGACACCATGGTGTTGTTGAGGTCGTCGACAGAGCGGATGAGGCCGACGCCGCGGACCACTGCAGATTGCGAGCCAATGTTAACGGTGTTGCCGCCGACATTGATGTTGGCGTTGCTGACGGCCTGCAGAACCTGCGGCAGCGTCAGGCCGTTGGCGACCAGCTTGCTGAAATCGACTTGCAGTTCATAGGTTTTGGTCTTGCCGCCCCAGCCGGTGACATCGACCACGCCGGGCACGGCGCGAAAGCGGCGCTGCAGCACCCAATCCTGCAGCGTCTTGAGATCCAGCACGCTGTAGTTGGGCGGTCCCTTCAGGCGGTAACGAAAGATTTCACCGATCGGGCTGAGCGGCGAGATGGTCGGCTGCGCGTTGCCCGGCAGCGGCGCGAGTTGCGACAGCCTGTTGAGGACCTGCTGCAATGCTTCCTCATAGGTGTAGTCGAACGAAAACTGCAGTTTGACGTCCGACAATCCGTACAGCGAGATGGTGCGGATGGTGCGCAGGTTCTTGATACCGGCCACCTGGGTCTCGATCGGGATGGTGATGTAGCGCTCGATTTCTTCCGACGACAGCCCCGGACTTTGCGTCACGATGTCGACCATTGGAGGCGTCGGGTCGGGATAGGCCTCGATGTTGAGCTGATGGAACGCGATCAGGCCGCCGACGATCACGGCGACGAACATGCCCACCATCAAATAGCGACGGCTGACTGCTAGGGCGACCAGGCGGTCCATTCAGATCGAAGCTTTCAATGGAAATCAGCTGCCGGAGGCGACGCGATCAATGAAAAGCGCCCCCCTGGTGACGATATGTTCGTCGGGCTTGAGGTTGTCGACGACCTCGACGAGGTCGCCATTGGTAAGGCCAGCCTTGATTTGACGCAGTTCGATCGTCTTGTCCGAATGCGCTACCCAGATCCGAACCTGGTCGCCTTCATAGATCAGCGCTTGCTTCGGCACCCCGACCGTAGGGCGGTCGCTTGCGGAATAGATCGTGACGTTGGCGAACATTTCGGGCTTCAACCGGCCGCTCGTGTTGTCGATGCTGGCACGGACCAACAGGCGGCGCGTTGCCGGATCGATCGCGGTGGCAACGTAGTTAATGCGTGCCGACAACACCTGACCCGGCAGCGCCAGCAAGGTGAATGTCATTTCCTGTCCGACCGCGACGTTGGCACAATCGGACTCGCGGACGAAGGCCGTCATCCACACGGTGGAAAGATCACCGATCACGTAGACGGGGTCGCTGGCGCCGGCGCTGATATACTGGCCGGGGCCGATCTTGCGCTGGACCACCGTGCCGTCAATTGGCGCGAAGATGGTCGTCTCGGGATTGATGCGGCCCTTTTCCTGGAAGGTCGCGATGTCGTCGTCGGTCAGCCCGAGAATGCGCAGCTTGTTGCGCGCAGCCTCCAGTGCGGTGCGGGAAGAGCGCATGTCGTTCTGCGCCTGGATCAGCGTCGCCTGGCTCTGCTGATAATCCTTCAGCGGAACGGCCCTGCCTTCGAACAGATCCTTGGCCCGTTGTCCCTGCAACTCCGCGAGATCAAGCGCGGATTTCGCCTTGTTCATCGTGGTCATCGCGGCAATGAAGTCGTTTTGCGCCTGGACATTGTCGGCGGCCTCGATCACGAACAGCGGCTGACCCTTGACCACGTTGTCGCCCGGCCGCGCCAGCAACCGCGTTACGCGACCAGCATAGGGCGAGAACACCGGCGTCGAACGATCCTCATCGACGGCGATCTTGCCCTCCGTCACACGTTCAGCGCGAAAGCCGCGCTCGCTGACGGGCTGGATGGTGAGACTGGCCCATTCGGCGGCGTTTGGCGTGTAGCGGCTTAATCCCGTCCGGGACTGGCTCGACACTTCCGTATGCCTGGGCTTTGGGTCCTCGAGAAGGCTGGTGCCAGAGGTGGCCGCGCCGGCCAGCGCCACTACCGCAACGGCCGTGGCCCACCCCTTCGGACCAATGGTCTGCAATCTCTTGGTGAACGTGTTAGACATGTGGCCCAAATAGTGAGTGGTGGACCCGTTCCCGATCTGCTCCAAGCAGGCGTGACATTTCCGGAACGGCCTTTTCACGGACCGTCTAGCGCAGCCAGCTTACACCAACCTTACAGCGTCCGTTTTTTGTCGCCCCGATTGGTCTTGCCTGGGAGAAAAAAGCCCGCCATTGCTACCACTCCCGCAAGGAACCGAATTGCGATGCGGTTACTGGTCGTCGAAGACAACGTTGAACTCGCGGGGTTGCTTGCCAAAGGCCTGCACCAGGCCGGATACACAGCCGACGTATTCGGAACCGCAAGCGATGCACGATCCGCTCTGATGACAACATCTTACGCTGCGGTCATTCTTGATCTCGGCCTGCCGGACGATGATGGCTTGTCGGTGCTTCGCGAACTGCGGCACCGCAAGGATCCGGTCCCGGTCATCGTGCTCACCGCGCGCGGTGGCGTTCAAGATCGCGTGCAGGGCCTGCGAAGCGGCGCGGACGATTATCTCGTGAAACCATTCGCGTTCGAGGAGTTGGTGGCCCGCCTTGAAGCGCAGATGCGGCGCCCCGGACAGCAACTGGGCAACGCGCTTCGCCTCGCCAATCTGGAATTCGACGTCCGGTTGCGGCAGGTGACGATCGAGGGGCGACCGGAGGTGCTTTCTTCCCGTGAACTCGCGGTTCTGGAACTTCTCATGCGCAGCGCAGGGCGCGTCGTCTCGAAGAAGCAGGCCGAAGATCATATCTTTGGGCTCGACGGCGATGTCGCTTCGAACGCGGTCGAGGTCTATGTGCACCGGCTCAGGCGGCAACTCGCCGAGCGTGGTGCGGATGTCATTATTCATACCATCCGGGGAGTGGGCTATCTGATCGCCGAGGCAAGCCGTGATCCGGTTTAAATCGATCCTCTCGCGGGTCGTCGTGCTCCACATCATCGCGGTGGCGATCACCTCGATCCTCATGTCGGTTGCGTTATCCTGGCTGCTTACCGTCGCCACCACCACAATTCATAACGAGGCGATGCAGGAACAAGCCGAGACGATCGCGCGGAATCTGGCAATCTCGAACTCCGGCGATCTATCCCTGCATCTACCGATCGACTTGCAAGGTCTATATTCGCAACCCTACGGCCGTTACTCCTTCGCCGTCGTCGATGATCGGGGCATGGCGCTATTCTCTTCGCTCAAGGATCCTGCCGCCATCTTTCCAATTGATCCGCGCGCGCCTCGTGTTCAGTTTGTCCAGAAGCGCAAAACCGATGCGCCCATCTCCGGCGCCAGCGTCCGGCACGTTATCGGAACGCGCACGGTCTATATCCAGGCGGCCGAGGATTTAGCCAACCGCGACGTGCTCACCGATGACATCGTCGCGGATTTCTACAGGAGTGTCGGCTGGATCACATTGCCGATCTTGCTGGTGCTGCTTGTTGTCGATATCGCGATCTTTCGCCGCGCGCTTTACCCGCTGCGGCAGGCTTCGGAGACTGCCCGTTCCATCGGTCCCGCGCGTACCGATATTCGGCTGCCGGTGGCGGAAATTCCCAGCGAAGTACGGCCTTTGGTGGATGCCGTGAACCAGGCGCTGGGCCGGCTTGATCAGGGCTTTCGGATCCAGCGGGAATTCACCGCGGACGCTGCGCACGAATTGCGCACCCCGCTCAGCGTCCTGCGCGCCCGCGTGGACATGCTTGAAGATCGGAGTGTCGCCGCATCGCTCAAGCAGGATATCGAAGCGATGGGTCATATCGTCGGTCAGCTGCTTGATATCGCCGAACTCGACGCGCTCACGATCGATGCTGACGAACGGACGGATCTTCGAAAGGCATGCGAGGAAATCGTCGAGTCGGTCGCCCCCCTGGCGTTGCATCAAGGGCGCGAAATCTCGTTAATTGGCGCAGCCGACCCTGTTTGGGTGCTTGGCAACGCAGAAATGATCAAGCGCGCGCTCAGCAATCTTGCCGATAATGCGCTAAAGCATACTCCGCTGCGGACCGCGGTCGAGTTTGCCGTTGAGGAAAGCGGTTCTGTCGTCATTCGCGACAATGGGGCCGGGATTCGAGAAGAAGATCGCGATCATATCTTCCGGCGCTTCTGGCGTCGGGAACGCGGCAAGCCGGGCAGCAGCGGATTGGGATTGCCGATCGTCCATCGTATCGTAGAACTGCATGGGGCGGGGATCCGCGTTGAAAATCAGATTTCGGGCGGAGCTCAGTTCACGATCCAATTTCAAGTCGTAGCCGGAGCCATCGCCGATGCGGAGGGCGAGAGGGCTGCGATAAGCGATGACTGATCGAGTTCGGAGGCTGTTGTTGGCGTTCACTGCCGCACCTGCGCGAACAGGCTGTTGGCTCCCCGGGCTGGATTCGAACCAGCGACCATTCGATTAACAGTCGAAATACCCCATTAGGCACCATTAGGCATAGGACGCACAGTCGGGACTAAGTCCGCTGTTATATTGTATAATCGCCTATATACCATTCGACTTATTAGGCGTAAGAAGGCGTATCGGGACATGCCGGTGTGTCCTAAACGTGTCCTAGAAAGCTCGGAAGGACCATTCGACATGCACTCGATGAAATTCACACAGGCCAACGTGAACGCCTACAAAGCGCCTGCCGGTGAGCCGGACCATACGGTACATGACGAAGGGCTACCGGGGTTCAGCCTGCGGGTTCAGGCTGGCGGTAGCAAGGTCTACGTTGTCAGGTATCGGTTGGGTAGTAAGCAGCGCAGGGTTTCCCTTGGCAACGCAGACAAAGTGACCCTAGAAGCTGCAAAGAAGGCAGCCCGTCGCCTTTTTGAACAGGTGGCAAACAAAGTAGACCCGGCCAAGGAACGCGCCAAGGCGGTTCTTAACACGTCTGCCGATATCATATCGCTGCTACCCCGTTTCATTTCCTACATGACCAGCAAAGGCCGCGCCGCCAGCTATGTCAGTTGGAACGATTTCTGCCTTACCACCCACTGGAAGCCCCTGCATAAATTCTCGTTGAACGACATTGACCGGTCGATGGTTTCGAAACAGTTGGCGGTATTGAAGACCACCAGCGGCGAAACGTCGTCTGACCGTTGCCGGGCCGTGTTGTCGAAGTTCTACAACTGGGCCATAGGCGAGGGACTTGCGGACAATAACCCCGTGCAGGGAACCAACAAGGTTCTGGAAGGTAATTCAAACAAACGCGACCGCGTGCTGACCCATGCCGAACTAAAAAAACTCTGGAACAAGCTGAACGGCGATGACTACGGCAAGATTTGTAAATTGCTGATCTTAACCGGCCAGCGACTCGATGAAATCGGAAGCTTGCAATGGTCCGAATTGAATCTCGATAAGAAAATGATCGAATTGCCAAAAGAGCGAACCAAAAACGGATTGCCCCATGACGTGCCGCTGTCTGATCCAGCCGCTGCAATCCTCAAAACGATGAAGCGCAATGGTGATAGAAAATTCGTGTTCGGTCACGGCAAGAGTGAGACGAAAGGATTTAATGGCTGGTCGAAATCGAAGGAAAGGCTAACCAAACTCGCAAAGGTCGAGAATTGGACGCACCATGACTTTCGCCGCACTCTTTCCACGATCATGCACCAAGAATTAGACATTCGAACGGAACATGTTGAAGCCGTATTGAATCACGTTAGCGGCGCGAAGGCAGGTGTTGCTGGCGTTTATAACAAAGCCAAATATAATCCGCAGAAGCGTGATGCTTTGGAGAAGTATACCACCTTCGTTCTCGCAAATGCTGCATGAAAAGGGCCGGGGCTTTTCCCCGGCCATTCTTTTAAGCAGCAACGCTGAACAGGACCTTATCGCGGCTAGCCATCAAATCGGCAAGGTAGCCGTCTACTTCGGACTCAATCCACGCCGGGGTTTTCGGTCCAATGTGTATCCTCTTTGGAAACTTCCCAGTGTCTTCGAGCCGACGTAAGTGCCGACGACTGAATGTGATTCCGTGTTTTTCCTTTAGGTCGCAATATCGAAGCAGTTTAGCAGGCTTGTGATTATCATTTGCAGCAATCGGCAATTTCATTGTTGTTCCTCTGAAATGAAAAACTGCCCGTGCTAAATCGCGGGAATGTCCCGAGCCGTGTTGAAATTCGTTT
>JAYSPJ010000795.1:0-3268 GCA_043722155.1 Bradyrhizobium sp. | reverse complement strand
CATGATGCGATAGCCTTCGGCTTCGAGCGCGATCGAGACAGATGTGAGAATGTTGCGGTCGTCATCGACCAAGGCGATTGTGGGCATGAGCCTGCTTTCAGAAACAGTGTGGCTGGAACGGCGAGCAATCCAGCGATGCGCCGCTTGAATGGGCTTCGTACGCGGTCAACGAGCAATGCAAGCTGGGCTGAAGTGTGACCGAGTTCCGCAAAACGCCTAAGCTACCCTGCGGTTTCCAACTATATATATACTCGTCTAGCCCGGAAAAGGTCCGTATTGCAATGAGATGTCTGGATATGATCGATGCAGCCCACGGCTGATTTCGACGCTGGCCGGCTGACCCGGTCGCTGCTCCGGCGCAGCCGGCAAGGGGCTTTGGCGACCTTGATGGCCGGAAGCGGCGATCCCTATTGCTCGCTGGTGAACCTCGCCAGCCATCCCGACGGCTCGCCGATCCTGCTGATTTCGCGGCTGGCGCTGCACACCCGGAACATTCTCGGCGATGCCAGGGTCTCGCTGATGCTGGACGAGCGGGCCGAGGGTGATCCGCTGGAGGGCGCCCGGATCATGCTGGCGGGCCGCGCCGAAGAGGCCGGGGTCGATCAGCTGGCGCTCCTGCGCCGGCGCTACCTCAGCGCCCATCCATCCGCGGAAGCTTTTGTAAACTTTAAGGATTTTTCGTTTTTCCGGATCCAGCCGGCCGGCGCGCATCTGGTGGCGGGTTTCGGGCGAATCGTGGACCTCAAACCGGAGCAGTTTCTGACTGATATTTCTGACGCCAGCGCGCTGCTGGAAGCCGAGCAGGGGGCTATCGAGCACATGAACGCCGATCATCGCGACGCCATGAACCTCTATGCGGCGAAGCTGCTTGGGGCGGATGTCGCCAACTGGTCGTGCACCGGATGCGACCCGGACGGGATGGATATGCTGGCTGGCACAGCAACACTGCGGCTGGATTTTCCGGAACGGGTCACCACCGCGCCGGAGTTGCGCAAGATGCTGGCCAGACTGCTGGGCGAGGCGCGCGCCAAGGGATAGCGGACCGTCGCTGCCATTAACGCAGCTCCGCAATCGATTTGGACTGAAGGCACGGGTGGCGCTCATCGCGCGCGTTTGCATCGCGGCGGCGTCGCATTGACAATCTTCGCTTGTGCACCGCAATATGGCTGTGATTGAGCCGTTTGGTCGCGCTGTCATGCGCCGGGATGCCGCAATACGCGTCGATGCAGCCTCGCGCGCTGCAGCACGCGTTTAGCGGCATCAATGATCAAGCTTTGGAATAAACTAAATACTACGGGATCGGCTTGGCAAGCCCGGCGTTCCTGAGTATTAGGTCGCCGGACCGAGGCCGTAGGGCTATATTGAAGGTCACCGCGATAGGGGCGCGTCCGGCGGCATTCGCGCGACCGAGATACGCGGGTTCCAGGAGGATTCTTCAGTGCAAGAGACGGGTATACGCAACGGTGCCTTTGGCGCCGACAAATTCGGCTTAAAAAATCTCAAGCAGGTGCACTGGAACCTGGGAGCGCCGCAGCTCTATCAATACTCGCTGGCCGCGGGCGAGGCGGTGCTGTCGGCCGACGGCGCGTTGTGCGCCGATACCGGTGAGTTCACCGGCCGCAGCCCGAAGGACAAGTTCACGGTTCGCGATGCCTCAACCGAGAAGATGTGGTGGGCCGGCAACCAGTCGATCACCCCGGAGCAGTTCGAGGCGCTGTATCAGGATTTCCTCAAGCACGCCGAAGGCATGACGCTGTTCGCGCAGGATCTCCATGGCGGCGCCGATCCGAGCTTCCAGATCAAGACCCGGGTGTTCACCGAACTCGCCTGGCACTCGCTGTTCATCCGCACGCTGCTGATCCGGCCCGAGGCTTCCTTGCTCGCCGATTTCGTGCCCGAACTGACCATCATCGACATCCCGAGTTTCCGCGCCGATCCCAAA
The DNA here is from genome assembly GCA_043722155.1 of Bradyrhizobium sp. Classification (GTDB taxonomy): domain Bacteria; phylum Pseudomonadota; class Alphaproteobacteria; order Rhizobiales; family Xanthobacteraceae; genus Bradyrhizobium. The sequence goes on along the minus strand of JAYSPJ010000795.1, from coordinate 1,326 downwards.
CGTCACGGCGTGCGCTCGGAGAACGTGGTCGCGATCGATTTCGCCCGCAAGATCGTCCTGATCGGCGGGTCTTACTATGCCGGCGAGATGAAAAAGAGCGTGTTCACCACGCTGAACTATTATCTGCCGGCCAAGGGCGTGATGCCGATGCACTGCTCGGCCAATGTCGGTCCCAAGGGCGACAGCGCCATCTTCTTCGGTCTCTCCGGAACGGGAAAGACCACGCTGTCGGCCGACCCGAAGCGCACGCTGATCGGCGACGACGAGCACGGCTGGGGCAATGACGGCGTCTTTAATTTCGAGGGCGGCTGCTACGCCAAATGCATCAAGCTGTCGAAGGAAGCCGAGCCCGAAATCTATGCCGCCAGCAAGCGCTTCGGCGCCGTGCTCGAGAACGTGGTGCTCGACGAAGACACGCGGGTGCCGGATTTCGACGACGGCTCGAAAACCGAAAACACCCGCTCGGCCTATCCGCTCGATTTCATCCCGAATGCCTCGCGCACCGGCCGCGCCGGTCACCCGAAGAACGTGGTGATGCTGGCAGCCGACGCGTTCGGCGTGCTGCCGCCGATCGCCAAACTGACGCCGGCGCAGGCAATGTATCATTTCCTGTCCGGCTACACCGCGAAGGTGGCCGGCACCGAGCGTGGTCTCGGCAATGAGCCGCAGCCGGAATTCTCCACCTGCTTCGGCTCGCCATTCCTGCCGCTCGATCCTTCGGTCTACGGCAACATGCTGCGCGAGCTGATTGCGAAGCACAATGTCGATTGCTGGCTGGTCAACACCGGCTGGACCGGCGGCAAGTACGGCACCGGCAGCCGGATGCCGATCAAGGTGACCCGGGCGCTGCTGACCGCGGCACTCGACGGCTCCCTGCGCAATGTCGAATTCCGCACCGACAAGTATTTCGGCTTCGCGGTGCCGACCGCGCTGCCGGGGGTGCCGAGCGAGATCCTCGATCCCGTCAACACCTGGAAGGACAAGGCCGAATTCGACAAGACCGCGCGCGCGCTGGTCGGCATGTTCCAGAAGAACTTTGCCAAGTTCGAAGCCCAGGTCGACGCCGACGTCCGCGCCGCCGCACCCGACCTCAAGCTCGCGGCGGAGTGAAACCGAGACAATCGACTTCGTGAATTCGAAGGGCGGCCGCGAGGCCGCCCTTCTTCTTTGGCGCGGAGTAGAGTCCCCGATCACGCGGCCCGGCGTCTGCCGACCTTCGCAGACATCGTCGCCCGCAGCTCCAGCAAGGCGCGTCGCAAATGGGTCTTCGCCGTGTTGGCGGGAACGTCGATGCGGTTGGCTCTTCAGGTGTTATCCGGAAATACC
>JAYSPJ010000794.1:0-5318 GCA_043722155.1 Bradyrhizobium sp. | reverse complement strand
CATGTCCTCGATCATGCGTTGACGCAACGGGCTGACCGTATCCATACTCATAGGCAACTCCTGTCTTGGATGAGGTTGACGACACCTCGATCTTCAAGACAGGATGACCTGCACGCTACTAACCATCTCTCCTCGGGTTGCCGCCCTCGCGGTCGGGCTACCCGCGCAGCGGGCTATCGCGCAGCGATTTAGTGCTATGGCACTCTTCGGACATGCCAGCTTGGCCGCCGGACGTATGCTTTGAGGGGTAAACCGGAAGTGGGCCTCGGCCAGGTCGACTTCCGTTTTTGCCAGAACGGACAACTATGCGGGGCGATGTCCCGGTTGGTACAACTCAATCAGCACTGCTGACCCATTGATCTGCATCATTGCGCTCAGCGTGCGACGCTGCGTGGTTAATTGGTGCGGTTTAGGGAGAGAAAAATGGCAAGAATTGCTCAGGTCGTTTTCATAGCTCTGATGTTGTCGTCAACTGCTGTAGCCTTAGCGGGCCCAGCAGAAGACGCAAACGCAGCGGTTGATCGTTGGTCAGCGGCATTTAACAGCAATGATCCAGAGACCATCGCCAATAACTATTGTCCGGATGCGATTCTTCTCGGAACTGTCAGTCCGGTTATGTCCGAAGGGACTCAAGCGATAATAAAGTATTTTACGCCCACAAAAGGAACCGGCAACAAGAACGCGATTGACGAACGGCGCACGATCGCAATCGACGATAACGCCGTCGAAGTCACTGGCTTTTACACGTTTACCCGGATGGTAGAAGGCAAAGCGGTGCCTGGTCCATCGCGCTTCACCATGCTTGTCACCAAGCGCGGAAGCGAATGGTGCATAGCGCATCATCATTCTTCACCACGCGTTCTGCCAAAGAGCTGAGATCGCCCTCAGTTCGCGGCGCGTCGCGATGTCGGCTTATGGCACATAGCGTCAGTTGTTGCGGTGCAGCGGCATGTCCGGAGTTGGGTGAACACCGGAAGTGACCGACACGCGGGCAAAGTGACCCATCTGCGACATTGACGACAAAATTTGCTGCATCGCAAAGGGTCGCAGTTTCTAGGATATAGGAGGGGTATGATGAAATGGGGCGGTCCGGCTTTTTGCCCTCGGACGATGAGCTAGAGAATCCCCGCCATGCCAGAAAAGATGACTGCCAATCCCCACGAGATCGTCGCCGAACTCCAACGCAAAAACGACGAACTTACAGCTCAACAAGGCGCGACAGCCGACGTCCTCAAGGTCATCGCCAGTTCGCCGTCGGACGTGCAGCCAGTATTCGAGGCTATCGCAGAAAGATCGAAGGAACTGATCAAGGGTTTCTCCACCTCCGTTTTCAGCATCGTCGATGAAATGATGCACCTTTCGGCTTTCACGCGGGCCAACCCGGCGGCCGACAAAGCGCTGAAAGCGAGATTCCCTTCACCGCTGTCCGCGCGGACCTACGGTGAGCAAATTCGTAATGGCGATATTGTCCAAATTCCCGATACTGAAGTCGAGGGCGCCGTGTCTTCGGATTTGCGGGATTCTGCCCGGATGCGCGGCTATCGCAGTATGCTCCACGTTCCGTTGCTGCGTGAGGGCACAACAATCGGCTTAATCAGCGTCACCCGAGTTCAACCCGGTCCATTCCCCTCAAATCACGTCCAGTTGCTGCGAACCTTCGCCGATCAGGCCGTGATCGCGATCGGTAATGTCCACCTGTTCGAACAGGTGCAAGCGCGGACGCGCGACCTTGCCGAATCGCTGCAGCACCAGACCGCCACATCCGATGTGCTGCAGGCGATCGGCAGCTCGATGGCGGATGCACAGCCGGCGTTCGATCGAATTCTTGACGGCACGATGAAGCTTTTCAATTGCAGGGGCGCCGCAATCTTCCTTGCTCCGCCGGACGGAATGCTGCATCTGGCCGGAAGCCGCGGGTTTGGCAGCGGCGCGGTGGACCGCCTGTACCCGCGCCCCATCGCTGAGACGACGGCTGCAGCCATCATCAACGAACGGCGGCAGCGTTATATTCCCAACGCGCTGAACGACGTAGACGGATCGGAGAGTCTGCGCCGCACGGCAGAGGCAATCGGCAACTTCTCTGTCGTGATGACGCCGATGCTCTGGGAGGGCCGCGGCGTCGGCATGATCTCGGTGACCCGCGAGCCGAATGAGAGGTTCAACGACAAGGAATTGAGCCTCCTCAAGACCTTTGCCGACCAGGCCGTGATCGCCATCGAGAACGCGCGGCTATTCGACGAGGTTCAGGCGAAAACCCGTGACCTCACGGAGGCACTGACTTATCAGACCGGGAGCAGCAATATCCTCAAAGTGATTGCGTCCTCGCCGACCGACGTCGGGCCGGTTCTCAAGGCCATTGTTGACAGCGCCTGCGAGCTTTGCGAGGCGCATGATGCTATTGTGCATTTGCGAGATGGCGACGATTTGCGTTATCGCGCGCATCACGGCCCGATACCTTTTGGCTTTGAGAAACTGCCCAGTAGCGACCGCCCGATACCTTTCGGCATTGAAAAACTGCCTATTAACCGACATTGGGTCACGGGACGCTCGGTGGTTGATAAAGTCCCGGTACACTTGCACGACGTGCTGTCTGCTGAAGGCGCCGAATTTCCAGAAGCACAGCGATTGTCCCGCCGTGAAGGCACCCGGACACTGTTGAGTGTTCCTCTGTTGCGCGAGGGTGAGAGCATCGGAACCATCGTGCTTCGCCGCACAGAGGTATTGCCTTTTAGCGATAAACAGATCGCATTGTTGCAAACCTTCGCCGACCAGGCCGTGATCGCCATTGGCAATGTCCGCATGTTCGAGCAGGTACAGGAGCGTACCGAGGATTTGCGCGAATCTCTGCAACAGCAAACGGCGACCGCCGAGGTGCTGAAGGTCATCAGCCGTTCCGCCTTCAACCTCCAAACAGTGTTCGACACGCTGACGGAATCAGCCACCGAACTCTGCGAGGCGGATTACGGAATTATCTTTCTCCGCAAGAACGACGCGTTTCACGCGCAAGCGACCTCGGGCGCGCGACCGGAGTTCCTTGAATTCCTCAAAGCCAATCCACGACGTATCGACGACAAGTCGATGGTGCCTCGCGTGGCACGGACCGGGGCCGTCGTCCACATTCCCGACAGGTTGCTCGACCCGGACTTCCAGTTTACGGGCTCCAGCGAGGCGCTTGGCGGTGTTGCCCGAACAATGCTTGGCGTACCCCTGTTGCGGAACGGCGCCGTAGAAGGCGTCTTCGTCGTGTCGCGCTATGAGCCAAAGCCGTTCACCCAACGGCAGATCGAACTCGTGGAAAGCTTCTCGGACCAGGCGGTGATTGCGCTGGAGAACGTGCGCCTGTTCGACGAGGTGCAGGCGAAGACGCGCGATCTTACCGAAGCCTTGCAGCAGCAGACGGCGACCGCCGATGTGCTCAAGGTCATCAGCCGTTCGGCCTTCGACCTGCAAACGGTGCTGGACACGCTGGTCATCTCTGCCGCCAGGCTATGTGACGCGGACCGCGCCTGCATCTTCCAAAAAGACGGCGACGTCTTCCGTTGGGTGTCGAATTTCGGGTTTTCTGCCGAACTCATTGCCTATGCGGACATGCATCCGTTTACCCCAGGCACTCACAGCACAACCTCGCGAGTGTTGCTCGAAGGCAAGCCCATCCACAACCCCGATGTGCTTGCGGATCCCAGTTACAGCGCATCGGAATACCAGCGTCTCGGCAACTACCGCACGATGCTGGGCGTTCCGCTGTTGCGCGAAGGCGCGCCCATCGGCGTATTCATCCTGACACGGGAGCAAGTCCGGCCATTCGCCGACCGCCAGATCGAGCTGGTGACCAGCTTTGCCGACCAGGCCGTGATCGCCATCGAAAATGTGCGGTTGTTCGAGGAGGTACAGGCACGAACGAAGGAGTTGGCTGCATCGCTCAATGAACTGCGCGCCGCGCAGGATCGCTTGGTGCAGACCGAAAAGCTCGCTTCGCTTGGCCAGCTCACCGCCGGCATCGCGCACGAGATCAAGAACCCGCTCAACTTCGTCAACAACTTCTCGGCGCTTTCGTCGGAACTGACCGATGAACTGAATGACGTACTCAAGCCCGCCCCGCTCACCGAGAAGATGCGGGGAGAAGTCGAAGAACTAACGGGGCTTTTGAAGGATAATCTCGAAAAGGTCGTGCAGCACGGCAAGCGCGCCGACTCCATTGTCAAGAACATGCTGCTGCATTCGCGCGAAGGGTCCGGCGAGCATCGGCCCGCGGATATTAATGCACTGTTGGATGAGAGCCTCAATCTCGCCTATCACGGCGCGCGTGCCGAAAAATCCGGTTTCAATATCACCCTGCAGCGTGAGTTCGATGCGGACGCGGGCGAGATCGAACTGTTTCCGCAGGAGATCACCCGCGCATTCCTCAACCTGATCTCGAACGGATTTTATGCGGCGACCAAGCGCAAGATGGAGAATGGCGACCAGGGGTTTGAGCCGATACTTCGTGTCACCACGAAAAATCTCGGAAGCACTGTAGAAATCCGGATTCGCGACAACGGCACCGGCGTCCCGGCCGAAGTGAAGGAAAAGATGTTCAATCCGTTCTTCACGACCAAGCCGGCCGGTGAAGGGACTGGGCTTGGGCTTTCCATGAGCCACGACATCATCGTCAAGCAACACGGCGGCAGTATCGATGTGGAGACGCAGCCCGGGCAATTCACCGAATTCACCATCGTCCTGCCGCGGACGAGCCATTTTTTGAAGAAGATTTGAGGTCAGACGTGAGCGTTTTGGTTCTTGTGGTCGATGACGAGCCCGACGTCGAGGCGCTCTTCCGCCAGCAATTTCGGCGGGATTTGCGTGCGCAACGCTTCGTGATGGATTTTGCCATTTCAGCGGCAGATGCGCTGGCGCGCATTGCCGGTACGATCGAACAGCCGCTGATACTAATCCTCTCGGACATCAACATGCCCGGCATGACCGGCCTTGAAATGCTGCCCAAGGTCAGGGAAATGCGACCTGACGTTCCCGTTATCATGATTACCGCCTACGGTGATCCCGAAACCAAGCGCAAGGCGATCGAAAGCGGCGCGACCGGGTTGCTGACCAAACCAATCGACTTCGCCTTGCTGCGGGGGGAGATCGACACGCGGCTCGAACGTGCAAGTTAAACCTACCCCTTAATTTGGGTGATGCTACTTCCGGTTTTGGCACATAACGGACTCTGAGCGATGTCCGACTTGGGTGTGCGCCGTGACAAGGCGGCGCTTTCCAGTGGGTGCGAGCCCCACCCGGCAACCGCTCCAGCCGGAAGCAATCGGAGCAGTCATGGAGGTAAC
>JAYSPJ010000793.1:0-8882 GCA_043722155.1 Bradyrhizobium sp. | reverse complement strand
CATGACGTTCTTCACCGCCAATCTGATGAAGCTGATCGAAGGCGCCTGGGTGCCGCTGCTGTTCGGCCTGCTGATGGCGGGCATGGTCTGGACCTGGCGCCGCGGCGCCGCGATCCTGATCCTGAAGACCCGGCGTATCGAGGTTCCGCTCCATGATTTGATCAAGAGCCTCGAAAAGCGTCCGCCCCACATCGTCAAGGGCACCGCAGTCTTTCTCACCAGCGACCCCAGTTTCGTGCCGACGGCGCTTTTGCATAATCTCAAGCACAACAAGGTGCTGCACGAGCACAATGTGATCCTGACCATCGAGACCGCGCAGACGCCGCGCGTCGACCTCGCCGAACGTGTCCGGATGGAAAAGATCAGCGACAAATTCTCGACCGTCCGGCTGCGCTTCGGTTTCATGGAATCTCCGAACGTCCCCAAGGCGCTGGTGATCGCGCGCAAGCTGGGCTGGCAGTTCGATATCATGGCGACGTCGTTCTTCGTCTCGCGGCGCTCGCTGAAGCCGTCCGCCCAGTCCGGGATGCCGCAGTGGCAGGATCACCTGTTCATCGCGCTGAGCCGTTCGGCGAACGACGCCACCGACTACTTCCAGATCCCGACCGGGCGCGTCGTCGAGGTCGGAACCCAGGTCATCATCTAGCGATCCATGCATTCTTGCATGTCTCAGGCCTAAAATCAGCTACGCTATGCCTCAAGCGCAGGGCTATAAGCGCGCCTCGCTTCACTATTTGTGCAGTGAAGCATTTTGAGGTCTTTACTCCCATGACCAGCGATGTTGCAGCTCCCGCCGCGGAAACGCCGGCGGCCAACGGGCATGGCGAAGCCCATTCCACCGCCGGCTTCAAGGCGCTGATGCTCGGCAGCATCGGGGTGGTCTACGGCGACATCGGCACCAGTCCGCTCTACGCGCTGCGCGAGGCTATCACCGCGGCCAGCGGACACGCGGGCACCGTCGATCCCCCGGCGGTCCTCGGCATTCTCTCCCTGATCCTGTGGGCACTGATCATCGTGGTGACGCTGAAATACGTGCTGATCCTGCTGCGCGCCGATAACCACGGCGAGGGCGGAACGCTGGCACTGATGGCGCTGGCGCAGCGCGCGATCGGCAACGGTTCCGGCGCCATCGTGCTACTCGGGATCATCAGCGGCGCGCTGTTTTATGGCGACGCGGTGCTCACGCCGGCACTGTCGGTGCTGTCGGCGATCGAAGGTATGAAACTCGTCACCGCGACATTCGAACCCTATGTGGTGCCGTTGACGGTCGTCATTCTGCTGGTGCTGTTTGCAGTTCAGTCACGTGGCACCGCGCGCGTTGCGGCTTTCTTCGGACCGGTGATGTGTGTCTGGTTCGCCGTCATCGCGATCGCGGCAGTGCCGCAGATCGTGCAACACCCTCAAGTCCTGCTTGCGCTAAATCCGCTCCATGCCGTCTCATTCATGCTCCATCATGGCATGATCGGATTCATTACGCTGGGCGCGGTGTTTCTCGCCGTCACCGGCGCCGAGGCGCTCTATGCCGACCTCGGCCATTTCGGCAAAAAGCCGATCCAGACGGCGTGGCTTTTCATCGTACTGCCGTCGCTGGCGTTGAACTATCTGGGACAGGGCGCACTGCTGATTGCCGATCCCAAGGCGATCGAGAACCCGTTTTTCCTGATGTTTCCGGATTGGGCGTTGATACCGATGGTAGGTCTCGCCACCGCGGCGACCGTCATCGCGAGCCAGGCAGTGATCACCGGCGCCTATTCGCTGACGCGCCAGGCCATTCAGCTCGGCCTGCTGCCGCGATTTGAAATCCGACATACGTCGGAAGCCCATTCCGGCCAGATCTATATCCCGCGTATCAACATGCTGCTGTTCGTCAGTGTGATGCTGCTGGTCTTGCTGTTCCGTTCGTCGAGCGCGCTGGCGTCGGCCTACGGCATCTCCGTCACCGGGACCATGGTGGTGACGGCGATGATGGGTTTTGTCGTGATCTGGAAAGTCTGGAAATGGTCGCCGGTCGCGGCCGCGGCGCTGATCGCTCCCTTTCTGTTTCTCGATCTGACCTTTCTCGCAGCGAACCTTTTGAAAGTGTTCGAGGGTGGTTGGGTGCCGCTGGCGCTGGGCGCCGTGGTGATGCTGCTGATGTACACCTGGCGGCGCGGCAGCCGGCTATTGTTCGAGAAAACCCGCAAGCTGGAGTTGCCGCTGGCCGATCTGGTGGCGATGCTGGAGAAACGGCCGCCGCAGCGGGTTTCCGGCACCGCCGTGTTCCTGACCAGCGATCCCGTCAGCGCGCCGACCGCGCTCATGCACAGTCTCAAGCACTACAAGGTGCTGCATGAGAAGAACGTCATTCTCACCATCGAAACCGCGCCGACGCCGCGGATCGATCCGGCCGAGCGGGTGAGGCTGGAGCAGATCAGCGAAACCTTCTCCAAGATAACGCTGCGGTTCGGCTTCATGGAATCGCCCAACGTGCCGAAAGCGCTGGGGATTGCGCGAAAACTGGGCTGGCAATTCGACATCATGTCGACCTCGTTCTTTCTGTCGCGGCGCGCGCTGAAGCCGGCCGCGCATTCCGGCATGCCGCGCTGGCAGGATCACCTGTTCATCGCACTCAGCCGTACCGCCAACGACGCCACCGACTATTTCCAGATTCCGAGCGGTCGGGTGGTCGAAGTCGGAACGCAGGTGACCATCTAGGGCTCTTCCAGCCCCTCTCAAATTGGCCTCCGGCGCTTGATTTTCGCCGCGCAAGAGGCGACTTTGGCGCCGCGGGGCGATCGATTGATCTATGCTGAATTCGCTCGGAATAGGCGTCGGTGGGAGGATTTTGAGTGGTAGATCAGGGTCATCGGGTGCACGATTTGATGCCGGAGGACGTATCGAAGGGAATGGCGGAGGGCCGCTATCTTCTGGTCGACGTCCGCGAGCCGAACGAGGTCGCCGTGGAAGCCTATCCGGACGGGGTCGTCGTGCCGCTTTCGACCTTCGACCCCAAGGATATTCCGGAGCCCCAAGGCAAACAGGTGGTGTTTGCCTGCCGCTCCGGCAAGCGATCGGTGACGGCGTCCTTGGCGGCGCAGGCCGCGGGGTTTGCCTACGACAAGCATCTCGCCGGAGGGATACTGGGCTGGAAGGCCGCGGGATTGCCGACCAAGAGCGGCGGCTGATCCTTGCCATGATTTCCATGAACAAGGTTTTTGCGGATCTTCCCGTCACGATCTTCGAGGCGATGTCGCAGCTTGCCCGCGACAACAACGCCATCAATCTCGGCCAGGGCTTTCCCGACGATCCCGGACCGGAGGATATCAGGCGCGCCGCTGCGGACGCGGTGATGGACGGCTACAACCAGTATCCGTCGATGATGGGCCTTCCAGAGCTGCGGCAGGCGATCGCAGCCCATTACGGGCGCTGGCACGGCCTTGCGCTCGATCCGATGACCGAAGTGATGGTCACCTCCGGCGGTACCGAGGCGCTGACATCGGCCATTCTGGCCGTGGTCGAACCCGGCGACGAGGTGGTGGTTTTCCAGCCGGTGTACGACTCGTATTTGCCGATCATCCGCCAGGCCGGCGGCATCCCGCGGCTGGTACGGCTCGAGCCGCCGCATTGGCGGCTGACCGAGGAGGCGCTGCGCGGCGTCTTCAACCACAAGACAAAAGCCGTGCTGTTCAACAATCCGCTCAATCCCGCAGCCGTGGTCTATCCGCGCGAGGACCTCGAATTGCTGGCACGGTACTGTCAGGAGTTCGACACAGTCGCGATCTGCGACGAGGTCTGGGAGCATGTGATTTTCGACGGCCGCGAACACATCCCGCTGATTGCCATTCCGGGCATGCGCGACCGCACCATCAAGGTCGGCTCCGCCGGCAAGATTTTTTCGCTGACCGGCTGGAAGATCGGTTTTGTCTGCGCCGCGCCGCCGCTGTTGCGCGTCGCCGCCAAGGTGCACCAGTTTCTCACCTTCACCACCGCGCCCAACCTGCAGGTCGCGGTCGCCTACGGCCTCGGCAAGCCGGCGGATTATTTTCTCGACATGCGCAAGGAACTGGCGCGCAGCCGCGATCGGCTCACCAGGGGCCTGGAAAGCATCGGCTTTCCGGTTCTCAAATCGCAGGGCACGTACTTTCTCACGGTCGATCTTTCGCCGCTCGGGCTCAACGAGACCGACGAGGCGTTCTGCAGGCGCATCGTCACCGACTACAAGGTGGCGGCGATACCGGTGTCGGCGTTCTATGAGGAGAACGCGGTGACATCGGTCGTGCGTTTTTGTTTTGCCAAGAAAGATGCAACGCTCGACACCGCGCTGGAACGACTGTCGGACGCGGTGCATCGCCGTTAAGGGGTAGCCAGGGATGCGCCGCCGCAACCGCTCTCACGTCCAGTTCGCCGCGGCGATGGCCGCGGTGCTGGCGTTGTGTTCGCTGCCCGCGACAGCGCAGCAGCGCACCGTCAATTTCTACAATTGGTCGAACTATATGGCGCCGGGGGTGCTTGAGGACTTCACCAGGGAAACCGGCATCAAGGTCGTCTACGACACATTCGACGCCAACGAGACCCTCGAGACGCGATTGCTCGCCGGAAAATCCGGTTACGATGTGGTCGTTCCCACCGGCTATTTCCTGCAGCGCCAGATCACCGCGAAGGTATTCCTGAAGCTCGACAAGTCGAAGCTGCCGAACCTCGCCAACGCCTGGCCGGTGGTGACCGGGCGGCTCGCCACCTACGATTCCGACAATAGTTACGGCGCCAACTACATGTGGGGCACCACCGGCATCGGCTACAACGTCAAAATGGCGCAAAAAATTCTTGGGCCGGACGCGAAGATCGACAGCTGGGACATCGTCTTCAAGCCGGAGAACCTGGCCAGGTTCAGGGACTGCGGCATTCACATGCTGGATTCCGCAGATGATATCCTGCCCGCCGCCTTGGGCTATCTCGGCCTCGATCCGAATTCGACCAAACAGGCCGATCTCGAAAAGGCCGCCGATCTCGTCAGCAAGATCAGGCCCTTTGTCCGCAAGTTTCACTCATCCGAATATCTCGGCGCCATGGCCTCTGGCGAAATCTGCTTCGTGGTGGGCTGGTCGGGCGACATCATGCAGGCGCGCAGCCGCGCGGCGGAAGCCAAAAACGGTGTCGAGATCGGTTATGCGATCCCCAGGGAGGGCGCGCAGATGTTCTTCGACAATCTCGCGATTCCGGCCGATGCGAAGAACGTCGCTGAGGCCTACGAGTTGATCAATTATCTCTACCGGCCCGAGGTCGCGGCCAGAAATTCCGATTTTCTGTCCTACGCCAACGGCAATCTGGCGAGCCAGAAGCTGATCGACCCGAAGATTTTCAACGACAGGAACATCTATCCCGACGAAGCCACCATCAAGAAACTGTTCGTCATCACCGCACGCGATCCGGCGACCCAGCGCGTCATCAACCGGCTGTGGACCAGAGTGAAGACCGGGAGGTAGTTCTCTCCGCAATGACGTTGAAGGAGCAAGCTACGCACCGAGCCCTATCGCCACCTTCGATGCAGCCACAGCCACTGGTCCGGATATTCCCGGATCCAGCCCTCGACCACCGAGGTGACCGCCTGCATGGTGCCCTGGATATCGATCTGCCCCGCCGCGTCGCGCACCGGCTTTACCTCTTCGGAGAGTTCGGCACGAAAGCGGTTGCCGGGCAGGCGTATGATGCGCGTGCCGTGGATCGGGCAGTCGACTCGACGCAACAGCCGCGCCAGCATCGGGTTGGCCCTGGTCTTGCGGCCGAAGAATGTGACCTCGACGCCGTTGGTCAGATACTGATCGACCAGCATGGCGACGTGCTGGCCTTTTTGCAGGGCCTCAGCCAGCTTCAGCGGCGCCTCGCGGCCCGCCGGGATCAGCGTGCCCATTTTTACCGCGCGGATTTGCTCGATGGCGCGGTCGGCGGATTGGCTGTTCGGCCGCCGGAACAGGATGGCGGCGTCCAGCCCGTGCGCAACCGCGGCCAGTGCCGGCAATTCCCAGTTTCCGAGATGGCTCGCGAAGATCAGTGCCGGTTTGCCGTCGTTCTTGAGCTGGGCGAACAGTTCGTGGGTGCGGGGCGGAATTTCGACGCGGCTCTTCTCGGGATGATTGATGTCGTAATCCCAGATGTGGTCGAGATGGGCGAATTCGGCGCCGATGCGGCCGAGATTGTCCCAGACGCCCGCCAGGATCTTCTCGATTTCTTCCGGCGATTTTTCGGGAAAGGCTGCCTTGAGATTCTCGCGGCCGATGCGGTCTTCGCGCAGCCGCGGACCGACAATTCGCAAGATGCGGCCGAACCGGTTTGCCGTCTTGACCGGGTCGAACAAGCGGGTGGTGCGCAGCATGCCGATCGTGAACGCGCCGACGGCGGCGTCGCCGAGCGCCTTGGCCGCGTTACGGAGGCGCAGTTTGGTGCGAAGGACAAGGTGGCTCATCGAAACGGGCTGGCCAGCCGCTAGATCGGTTCGCGCGTCAAAATCAGCGAAGCATTCTGGCCGCCGAACCCGAACGAGTTCGACATCACGGCGGTGACGCGCGCGTCGCGGGCGACGTTGGCGACCACGTCGAAGGGAATCGCCGGATCCGGAATCTCGTAATTGATGGTCGGCGGAATCCGCTGATGTTCCAGCGTCAGCAGCGAGATGATCGCTTCGACCGCGCCGGCGGCCGAGATGGTGTGGCCGATCATCGACTTGTTCGACGACACCGGAATTTGCTTGGCACGCTCACCGAACACGGCGGAGATGCCGACATATTCCATCTTGTCGTTTTCCGGCGTCGCGGTGCCATGCGCGTTGATGTGATCGATCTGTTCGGGCGTCAGGCCGGCATCGTCCAATGCCTTGCGGACACAGCCGATGATCGGCTTGCCGTCCGGGCTGGAGCGGGTGCGGTGAAATGAGTCGGTGAGTTCGCCGCAGCCGGCCACGACGCCGAGGATGGTCGCACCGCGCGCCACGGCGGCCTCATAGCTTTCCAGCACCAGCGTACCGGCGCCTTCCGCCATGACGAAGCCGTCGCGATTCTTCGAGAACGGCTTGGAGGCGGCCTGCGGCGGATCGTTCTGGGTCGACAGCGCCGACAGCAGGGAAAACCGCACCAGGGCTTCCGGATTAACCGAACCATCGGTCGCCACACACAGCGCGGCGTCGGTTTCGCCGCGGCGGATGGCTTCGACGCCGAGCTGGATGGCGGTGGCGCCGGAGGCGCAGGCGGTTGAAAGCGAAATCGGCGATCCCTTGGTGCCGAACCTCTCGGCCAGATGACTTGCTACCGAGCCGAACATGAAACGATGATGAAACGGCGCGAACTTTCCGCCGCCGCTGATCGCCAGGATATCGTTGACGTCGAAATCCGGCCTGCCGACGGAACGCCCGACCTCGATCCGTTGCGGCCATTCGACCTCGACGGGCGCCACGGCCAGAAACAGCGGTCCCGGGAAATCGCCCTTGCGGCTTATGCCGGACTGTTCGAGCGCTTCCTCGGTGGAAATGTCGGCGAGCCGCTCGGTCAGCGCGGTCGATGAGGAGGGCTCAACGGTGACGAAATCGCACGTTCCGGCCATCGTCGATTTCAGGCCGTCGATCGGAAACCGCGTCACGGTCCGGATGCCGGATTCGCCCGCGGTCAGTTTCTTCCAGTTGTCGCTCTTGCCGGCGCCGAGCGACGTGACGATGCCCATGCCGGTAACGACGACGATCGGTCTGCCGAATTTGTCGCGTGGTGCTGTCATGATGTCCCCGTCGATCCCGCGCCGTCTCTACTTGATGGCCTCGACCAGCGCCATGCCTTCGCCCTGCCAGTGTCCGGCCCCGACAACCACCATCTGGGATGGAGGCTTCGACATTTCAACCTCGATGCCGGTTGGATCGTTGGGCGGAAACAACGCTCCGCGCGACAGCGACAGCGCCGCCAGTGCGAGGCCCAATGGAAACTGCGTCTCCATGGTGTGGCCGAACGACGTTCCGGTGGCGCGCACCGCGCAGCCGGGGTGCTCGCGCAGGAAGGCCTTCTCTTCGGACGTCACCGGCTCGACCCCGGTTGCTCCCGTGATCAGCGTGCCATTGTCGCCGGGAACACCCAGTTGCGACCACAGCGTCTGCAGCGATTTCGTCACCGCGCCGGGCTGCTTGCGCTGCGCCAGGTCCGTGACGACCTTGGTCAGCCTTGCGTAAGGCTTGGCGCCGCGGGCCTCGGCGTGCTCCCTGGATTCGATGACCAGAAAAACGCCCGCCGAGCCGAGCGCAAAGCCGCTGTGCTTGTCCCGCGCCCATACCGGATCGAACTTGTTCTTGAGATTGAAGTCGCCGAATTCGTAGAGGATCAGGAGATCCGTCCGCTCGCCGTTGTGAGCGGCGCCAACCAGCGCGATGTCGCTTTGACCGGATTCGATTCGCGCCAGCGCGATTCGCGCCGCGTCGATGCTGGCGGCTTCCTCGCCCATGAAGGTACGCGACGTGCCTGACACGCCATGAACGATGGCGATGTTGCCAGCCAGCAGGTTGGAGAGCTGCGTCAGGAAAAGCGTCGGCCGCAAATCGTTCATCAGCCTTTCATTGAGAAAGGCGGGACTGCAATTGCCCTTGATATAGGCCTGAAGAATTGCCATGTCGACCGGGACATCGCGCTCGCCGCCGCCGGCCGCGACGATCATGTCCATCCGGCCGAGGATTTCCTGGTTGCCCTTCACTCCGGCGGAGTCCAGCGCGAGTCCGGCGGCATAAGTGCCGATGCGCTGCCAGGCCTCCATCTGACGCTGATCGCCCTTTTTCGGGATCTGCGCGTCGAAGGAGACCGGCGCCAGCGGGTGGACGATGTAGGGCGCGAAGCGCTTTTCATCGACGTTGATGCGGCGCGCATGGAGGGCGTCCCAATGCG
>JAYSPJ010000792.1:0-2701 GCA_043722155.1 Bradyrhizobium sp. | reverse complement strand
TTTCCAGGCCCAGAATGTCCTCGTAGAACCGGACCGTGTCGTCGAGCTTCCGGGTCCGGATGTTGAAATGATCAAGCACGCCCACGCTCATGCCCATGCCCATGCGATACACTCCCTTTTTTTGTGACCTTGTTTGGAAACCCATTCCTAGCACAAAACATCGCCCGTGCGCCAAACGGAGCCGTTGCCCTCCATGCTGCAGGGTTTATTGTGCACCTTCCGCATCCTCAGGAGGGCCTGTTCCAGGACGAACCGGCTCCTCCTGGCTCCCCAGAACACAGTCCGGCTCATCCAATGCCGGCAAAACCCTAAGGTTGCTCACATGGCTAAAGTCGCTTTTCTCGGTCTCGGCGTCATGGGTTTCCCCATGGCAGGACATCTGGTGGCCAAAGGCGGCCACGAGGTGACGGTCTTCAACCGGACGCCGGCCAAGGCCAAGGCATGGGCCGAGAAATTCGGCGGCAAAACCGCTGCGACGCCAAAAGCCGCCGCCGAGGGCCAGGATTTCGTCATGTGCTGCGTCGGCAACGACAATGACCTGCGCGCCGTCACGATCGGTGCCGATGGGGCGTTCGCGGGCGTCAAAAAGGGCGCCACCTTCGTCGATCACACCACGGCATCCGCCGAAGTCGCGCGCGAGCTCGACGCCGCCGCCACCAAGGCGGGCTTCAAGTTCGTCGACGCCCCGGTGTCCGGCGGCCAGGCCGGCGCGGAAAACGGCGTGTTGACCGTGATGTGCGGTGGCAGCGCCGACGCCTACGCCGGAGCCGAGCCCGTGATCGCGGCCTATGCGCGGATGTGCAAGCTGCTCGGACCCGCGGGCTCCGGGCAACTGACAAAGATGGTCAACCAGATCTGCATTGCCGGGCTGGTCGAGGGCCTTTCGGAGGGCATCCATTTTGCGAAGAAAGCCGGGCTCGACGTCCAGGCCGTGATCGAAACTATCTCGAAGGGCGCCGCGCAATCCTGGCAGATGGAGAATCGCTACAAGACCATGAATGACGGCAAGTTCGATTTCGGTTTTGCGGTGGAATGGATGCGCAAGGATCTGATGATCTGCCTTGCGGAATCGCGACGCAACGGCGCCAGCCTTCCGGTCACCGCGCTGGTCAACGAGTTCTATGCCGAAGTCGAGAAGATGGGCGGCAAGCGCTGGGACACGTCGAGTCTGCTGGCAAGGTTGCAGCGCTGAGGGGCGGCGTAAACCCGCAAAGGCACCGTCAGGATCGCCGTTATTGCGAGCCAACGGATCGCGCGAATGCGTGCCCGGTGACAGGCTCGGCGAAGCAATCCATCCCACCGCGGAAAAAGGAAGAGGATTGCTTCGTCGCTGCGCTCCTCGCAATGACGGCCAACGCACCATTGCGTCATGGCGGGACGATGCCGCCGAACTGCGCGAATGCGCGCCCGGTGATGGGCTCCGCATCGAACCCGCGTCAAAGGTTAATTTAACCTCCCGTTAACGTGATTCTTTAGTGCTTTAAGTCAGCTCTTAATGATTTAGCGGCAGAGATAGACAATGCAAAAGCTCGCGCGACCGGCGGGCAGGATTTGTGTTGTTTGATGAGTAAACCCGCAGACAAGCCCGAAGTCGTCCAGCTTCCGGCCGATCCCCCTGCCGCCGTGCCGGTCAGCAACCGCCGCGCTGCCGCGCAGCGGGTGCGCGAGGCCCGTGACAGGTTAACGTCGACCAGCGGAACCCGCCCCGCTTTCGATCGCGAACTGCTTCGGCAATATGCCCAGACGCGGATATCGGCGTCCTACGTCGTCATGCTGCTGGTGGTGGCGACCGGCCTGTTGTTCGGCTTCTGGGTGGAGCCGATTTCGGCGGCGGCCTGGACCTGCGGCATGTTCTGCATTCAGGCCGTCATCATCCGCAATTGCCACAAGTTCCTCGGCGAGCCATCCTCGCTGACCGCCACCCGCAAATGGCGGACGCGGTTTGTGCTGCTCGATCTGCTGTACGGCCTGTGCTGGACGGCGATCCTGCTCCACCCGGCAAGCCCCGATGTGGTCTCGAATACACTGATGATGTTCCTGATGCTGCTGGTGATCGCGGTCTCGAGCATGCTCGCCGCCAGCCTGCCGATCGCGGCCCTGGTGGCGACCGCGCCGGTGACGGCGGCGATCGCCGTGAATTTCGTATTGACCGGGACCCTCGACAATTACGTGCTGGCGTTGCTCGCGCTCGCCGCGGAAGGATATTTCGCCCTGCTCGCCCATCGTCTGCATTCGACGACGCTGGCGACGCTGGAGGCGCGCGCCGAGAAGGATGCGCTGATCGGCGAGCTCGAGCAGGCGAAATCGATCTCCGACGAAGCGCGGCATCGCGCCGAATCGGCCAACGTCGCGAAGTCGCGGTTTCTCGCGCAAATGAGCCACGAGTTGCGCACGCCGCTGAACGCGATCCTCGGCTTTTCCGAGGTGATGAAGAGCGAAATCTTCGGCGCGCACGCCGTGCCGGTTTACAAGGAATATTCCTCCGACATCCACAATTCGGGCGTCCACCTCCTGAATCTGATCAACGAGATTCTCGATTTGTCGCGGATCGAAGCCGGAAGGTACGAGCTCAACGAGGAAGCCGTGTCGCTGGTGCATGTCGTTGCCGACTGCCATCATCTGTTGAAGCTGCGCGCCTCCAGCCGCGGCATCACCATTCACGAGGTGTTCGAGCAGGGCATGCCGCGGATCTGGGGCGACG
>JAYSPJ010000791.1:0-3764 GCA_043722155.1 Bradyrhizobium sp. | reverse complement strand
GCAAGTGGTGATCGCGCTGGTGGTGACGCCCGACGGCTTGCCGCTGGCTTACGAGGTGCTGCCCGGCAACACCGCCGACAGCAAGACGCTGCGGATGTTCCTGAGCAAGATCGAACGACAATACGGCAAGGCGCGACGGGTCTGGGTGATGGATCGCGGCGTGCCCACCGAGGCGGTGCTGGTCGAGATGCGCACCAGCGATCCGCCGGTACAGTATCTGGTCGGGACGCCGAAGGGACGCCTGAACCGGCTGGAGAAGCACCTGCTGGAAAAACCCTGGCAGGACGCGCGCGAGGGCGTAAAGGTCAAGCTGTTGGCCGAGGACGGCGAGCTCTACGTCTTCGCGCAAAGTGATGATCGGGTCAGCAAAGAACGCGCGATGCGGCGGCGGCAGTTGAAATGGCTGTGGAAGCGGCTCCGGCAAATCGCCACAATGGAAATCTCGCGCGAAGAGTTGCTGATGAAACTCGGCGCTGCGCGCTCCAAGGCGCCGGCCGCATGGCGTCTGGTCGATGTCGAGATCGACAAGGAGCACCCGAGCTTCACCTTCGCGCTCAATCGCAAGAAACTGCGAACGGCCAGGCGTCGCGAAGGCCGTTATCTATTGCGCACCAATCTCACCGAGAATGATCCCGCGCAGCTCTGGCAATACTACACGCAGCTCGTCGCCGTCGAAGAGGCGTTCCGCAATCTCAAAGGCGACCTGGCGATCCGTCCGGTCTTCCATCAGGACGAAAAGCGGATCGAAGCCCACATCTTCATCGCCTTTCTGGCTTATTGCATGCAGATCACGCTCCCGCGCCGCCTTCATGCTTTGGCGCCTGGGTTGACCGCGCGCAGCGCGCTCGACAAGTTCGCCGCCGTCCAGATGATCGATGTCCATCTGCCGACCACCGATGGACGCGAGATCCTGCTCACCCGCTACACCCATCCAGAACCTGAGCTGCAGCTCGTGATCGACCGCCTCAAGCTTCGCCTGCCACCGCAGCCGCCGCCCCGGATCACCACCGCCGACGTCAACCAGGCCCGCCGCCGTAGTGAAGACCTTTTGACTTAACCCGTTGATTTATAACGAGGGGGTGTCTTCAAAACCCGCCAATCCGCGAAGACGGGCTAGCTTTGTCGGCCGGCATCCAGAATATCGAGCATCGGGCTGTCGGGGGTAGCGCCGTCCGAACATCTCGCGACCGTTTCCGCAAGGATGCCCCTCCTGCCAACGCTGGGACCGGGAGGTCGGGACGATCTATGACAAGACGGCGGAGGCCAAAATCCTTCCGTTGCGCCGCATCGACATAGCCAGTCAGGCCGCGAGTAACATTACGCTCTCCTCGCGGGTGCTATACACGCCCACCTTTGTGGTGGTGAACGGCGGCCGCGAGATCGGACGTATCACCGGCTACATCAATGACGACGCGTTCTGGGGATTGCTCGGCACCCTCGCCGCCAAGCTAACGCGTTCCCCAACCGAGACTGACCGAATCTGAGAGTGCCATGCACACCCTGAACGAACTACCATGACATCGATCCTTTCAACCGAACTAGAGACCGAACTTCGCGACGGCGCGGAATACTCGCCGGAGCTAGACCAGTTGATGCGCAAGGCCCGCAAGGCCAGCAACTTTCTCAAAGCTCTTTCCCACGAGAATCGGCTTCTGCTGCTCTGCCTGCTGGCAGAGCGCGAGCGTTCGGTCACGGAGCTCGAAAATATCCTTTCGTTGCGGCAGTCGGCAGTTTCGCAACAACTCGCCCGGCTACGCTATGATGGAATGGTCGATACCCGCCGCGATGGGAAAACGATCTATTACAGCCTCGCTAATGAGGATGTGCGCCGCGTAATCTCCGTCGTGTATGATATTTTCTGCAAGCCAACAGCGCCCGTCGAGAAAGCATAACTTTGCCGCGCGGTAGGCACGCGAGGGAGCGGTCGCCGTTTACAAGCGAACTCGCGCGCGGATTCCGGAGATAGAGACCCGTGCAGAATTTATCTGCCTGGCTTCCCGCTCTGCTCGGCTTCGCTATCGGCGCCGTCGCAGGATTTGTCGTGCGCCATGCAAAGCTCTGCTCGTTCGGCGCCATCGAAGACGCGCTGATGGGGGACGACGGGCGCAGACTGCGCGTTTTTGGACTTGCTCTTGGAATAGCAATCCTGGGCACCCAAGCGCTGATCATCGCCGGAATGCTCAATCCGGAAACCACAAGTTATGTGCCTCCGGCGTTGCCGGTCATCGCCATCTTGATCGGCAGCACCATGTTCGGAGTAGGCATGGCGATGGTCGGTACTTGCGGTTTTGGGTCGCTCGTCCGGCTTGGCGCCGGCGACCTGCGCAGCCTGGTTGTCGTTCTCATTCTCGGGGCAGCCGCCTACGCAACCCTTCGGGGCATATTCGCCGGATTTCGCATCGGAATTTTCGAAGCGCTGACGGTAACAATGCCCGAAGGTGCACGCTCCGATGTTGCCACGCTTGCCTCACGCGCTTTCGGAACTGAAATGCGTACTATCGTTGCCGTCACTATTGGTACGGGCTTGATGTCCCTGGCCTTTGGCGATCGGAGGCTCTGGCGCGCGCCGCGGCTACTTTCGGCAGGCGTAGTGCTTGGCGTTGCCACCATCGCAGGCTGGTTCGTTACAACGACATTCGGCGACGAGTTCAGCAGCCCGCTGCAGCCGCAAAGCCTGACATTTGTCTCAACGATCGGAAAAACCCTGTTTGCAGGTTTGCTGAATGTTGCAAACTTCGCAGACTTCGGAGTCGCGAGCGTGTTGGGCGTCATCGCTGGATCATGCCTTGCGGCCTGGCGCGCGGTGGAGTTGCGATGGGAAGCATTCGACGATGACCACGAGATGCGGCGCCACTTATCCGGCGCAGCTTTGATGGGTATCGGTGGCATTCTGGCCGGTGGCTGCACCATCGGTCAGGGCATTACCGCGGGATCGGTACTGGCGCTGTCTTCGCCGCTCGCCGTTGCGGGAATGATGTTCGGTGCTCGCATCGGCATCGCCGTTCTGGTCGATGGCTCGCTCCGCGACATGTTCGAACGTGGTTGGGCAGAGCTGCTTCGAGGCAAGGGTCCAATGCATTGACGGCCGCAGTTTAGGACAATCGAGGTATTCCGACGGCCGAATCCCGATAGCAAAGATTCCGCCTTCTTAAATTGCACCATCATTAAACTCTTAACCGCACGGCGAATTGTTTTTGCCCCCGGCGAACGCTGCGCCAGATGAGAAACAGGCGCCCGCAGCACAGGCGGCTATCGCATCTGCGACTTAATTCACTTGAGACGCTTTCACTTCATTTGCCGAGGCAGAGAACTTGGCTTTAGCCTCGTTGAATTGCGCAGGCTCCTTCATCTGGCCGATGGACACGACTACTCTTGTGCGCAGGTTCATGCGTTGACAGTCAAACACGTAAAGCAAATTACCTAGAAATTTATCGACCTGCAGCGATTGCAGCGAGTCATGTCCGATATGGCCAAGCAGTGCAGTGGCGATCAACTTCCAAAATGCCCCATCATTGGATGCCCAATTTAAAATGCGGCCTGTCGCTCGCTGACGTAAAGCGACTGACAGCTGATATGAATACACGGGTCAGTACCTTGACGCAGCAGTAACGCACCACACATACACCACCCCTCTTTGTTGGGATGAGGAACGCAGCCATAGAGACTTCGTGTCCTTCTCAATCGCGTATGCGTGACCCGAGCGGCCAAAGGTGCTGTCGCGGAGTTGGTAGGAATTGAGGTTGGCGTAGTCTCCGGGGTGATCA
>JAYSPJ010000790.1:0-1914 GCA_043722155.1 Bradyrhizobium sp. | reverse complement strand
GGCCGGTCGGCGAGCGCAAGAGGTTGAGCGTGCCGACGATGGTCAGTACCAGCACGGCAAGACAGAGAAAGTAGAACGAGGGGCTGTCGCGCGACACCGTGGTGCCGAGCATCTGGATGGTCTTGACCCGCATGCCCTCGTTGCCGTTGGTCACGCTTTCCCAGCGCGCCAGGATCTCCTCGATGATGAAGGCGAAGGAAATCGTCGCAATCACGAGATAGATACCCTGCAACCGCAGAGCCGGGAACCCGACCATCGCGCCGACCACGCCGGTCAACAGTCCGGCGGTGAGAAAATACACCGGGAATGGGACGTTATATTGCTGCAGGTAGGCCGCGGTATAGGCGCCGATGGCGAGAAAGGCGGCGTGGCCCAGCGACGCCTGCCCGGTGAATCCGGTCAGGATCATCAGTCCGACGCCGACGATGGCGTAGATGCAGACGAAAACCAGCTGGCTGACGAGATAGCTGGAGAGAACGAACGGCGCGACCGCCAGAAACGCCAGCAGAATGCCGTAGGTGACGATGTAGCCGCTGTGCGGAAACAGCTTTATGTCGTCTTCATAATCGGTCTTGAACATGAAACGCATGGCTGGCCCCTCAAACCTTCTTGCGCACGTGATGGCCGAACAGGCCTTCGGGCTTGAGCAGCAGCACCATCAGCAGAACGACGTAGGGCGCGACGTCCTTCCAGCCCTGCGGCAGATAGAAGCCGGCCATGCTCTCGATCACCCCGATCAGCACGCCGCCGACGACGGCGCCGGGTATCGAGCCGAAGCCGCCGAGCACGGCCGCCGGAAACGCCTTCAGCCCCAGCACCAGGCCGACATTGGAATGAATGAAAGTGATCGGCGCCAGCAGCACGCCGGCCGCAGTCGCCACCGCCGCGGATATCGCCCATACGATCGACACCACGCGCTTGACCGGAATGCCCATATAATAGGCCGCCAGCATGTTCTCCGAACTCGCCCGCATCGCGGTGCCGAGCGTGGTCCGGTTGAAGAACAGATACAGCAGCGCGCACAGGATGATGGTCGCCGCGATCACCGAGAGCTTGTCATAGGCCAGCACCAGGCTGCCGATCCGCAGCACGCCCTGGCTGAACGGCGTCTCGATCTTGAGGTCGTCGGTGCCCCAGATGATGCCGGCGATGGAGCGCAGAAAATATCCCAGCCCGATCGTGGCCATGATGATGGAGAATTGCGGATAACCGAGGATCGGGCGCACCACGACCCGTTCCGCCAGCATGCCGAACAGCGCCATCGCCACCACCGCGCCGGCGAATCCGATCCAGTAATTGAGGCCGAGAATGCCGATGAAGGTAAAGGCGAAGAACCCGCCCAGCATCATCAGGTCGCCCTGCGCGAAGTTCACGACTTCGGTAGCCTTGTATACCAGGACAAAGCCGAGCGCGATCAAGCCGTAAACGCAGCCGAGCGCAATACCGCTCACCAACTGCTGAACGAAGTCCAGCATTTCCGATATCCCTCCCCCTGATGCGCGGCGATTCTATTGACCGCCTTTGCCGCATCTTGTGTCTACCCGCTGCCCGGCCCCACTTGTTTCGAAAGGCTCTTGAACGACGTGCGGGTTATACAGCCCAAAGCGCCGAGCCGTGTCAACTTAGTGCTGGTTGCCGTCCAAAGGCCGGGTTGCGGACAAATGCCGCAGTCTTGTGCATTCTCGGGCAGAGCTGCGCATTGGCGGGATTTGCTACCCTCGATTCACCGTGCCGAAAGTTCTTCGGTCCATGGTGCGCATCCGATGCAACGGCTGGATTGCCCCGACATGAAGCCCGACCAAACCGCACTGGAGCTACGAGGGTTAACGAAGCGTTTTGACCGCCTCGCGGTCGATGCGCTCGATCTGACCGTCCGGTCAGGCGAATTCTATGCGCTGCTCGGGCCCAACGGCG
>JAYSPJ010000789.1:0-4328 GCA_043722155.1 Bradyrhizobium sp. | reverse complement strand
CCGGTGCTGCTGGAGCCGATGTTCACGCTGCGCACGCAAAACCTGATCTGGACCGGCGGCTATGGCCTGCTGATCGTCCTGATCGCGGCTTGCGCCGTGCTGATGCTGCGCTCGCCGGCGATGGCCGTGGCCGATATCGGTGCCGAGGACAGCGACGCGCCGGCGCCGCTGTGGATCTTGCGCGCGCGCTGGATCTTCCTCGCCGCGGTGCCGTCGGGCCTGCTGATCGCGGTGACTGCGCATATCTCCACCGACGTCGCCGCGGCACCGCTGTTATGGGTGCTGCCGCTGTCGCTTTATCTCTTGACCTGGGTGCTGGTGTTCCAGTCGCGTCCCTTGCTGCCGCACAAATGGATGCTGCTGCTGCAGCCGCTGGCGATCGCGGGCGTGATCGTGCTGCTCGCGGTCGGCGGCGAGCAGAACCTGCTGCTGACGCTCGGCGGCCACCAGCTCGGCTTCTTCGTCATCGCGATGGCCTGCCATGGCGAGTTGGCGCGGACCCGCCCGGCCGCGAAATACCTCACCGGATTCTATGTCGCGCTGTCGTTCGGCGGCATGGTCGGCGGCCTGTTCGCCGGACTGATCGCGCCGTTTACCTTCTCCTGGATCGCCGAATACCCGATCCTGCTGGCCTGCGCGGCGTTGTGCCGGCCGTCCGGCGGCCACGAGCGGTTTGCGCGCTGGAGCCGCTGGTACTGGCCGTTTCTCGCCGTGCTCGCGGTGGTGCTGATCGCGCCGTCTTATTCGGATGGCAAGGTCATGAGCTGGCTCGAGGGCCATCGGGTCTGGGTGGTCGGCGCGGTCGGCGTGCTCTCGGCGCTGCTGGCGCTCGGGTTGAACGCCAATCGCTGGAAAATCTTCGCCACCGTCGCGGTGGCGCTGGCGCTGATCCGGGCCTATCCGTCGGACGACGGTCGGGTTGAAACCGTGCGCAGCTTCTTCGGCGTCCACAAGATCGTGGTGACGCCGCGCGGCCAGTATCACGTGCTGATGCACGGCACCACGATCCACGGCGCCGAAAAATTCCAGAACGACGACGGCACGCCGGTAACCGGGCGGCCCGAGCCGATCACTTATTACCATCGGGATGGCGGCATCGGTCAGGCGATCGCGGCGGTGCGCGAGCGCAAGGGTTCACCGCTGCGGGTCGCGGTGATCGGGCTCGGCTCCGGCTCGCTCGCTTGCGCCTCGGAGCCGGGCGAAACCTGGAAGTTCTTCGAGATCGACCAGTCGATGGTCGATACCGCGAAGGACCCGAAGTATTTCACCTACATCCAGAAGTGCGAACCGGATATGAAGCCGGTGATCGGCGATGCGCGGCTGACCTTCGCCAAGGAGCCCGCCGCCATCTACGACCTGATCATCGTCGACGCCTATTCGTCGGATGCGATCCCGATCCACCTCGCCACCGAAGAGGCGATGGAGATCTACAAGGACAGGCTGGCGCCGCAGGGCGCCGTCGCGATGCACGTGTCCAACCGGCATCTCGAACTGTCCAGCGTCGTGGTCGGCATTGCGGACGCCAACGAGCTCAAGAGCTGGGTCTACAGCGAGGATACCAACCGCGACAGCGAATACATCTTCTCGACCACGGTGGTGATCTCGGCGCGTGAGGAGGCCGACGTCGGCAAGCTGGCGTCATCTGATCAATGGGCCCTGACCGAAGCCGAAGACAGCCAGCGGGTCTGGACCGACGATTATTCCAACGTGCTCGGCGCGGTGTGGCGGCGGCTGAAGAAGGGCGAGGAGTAGGTCTGGATCGAACGATACCCCGCCTCACGGGGAACCATTCCCGGTTGAGTCTGTTGGCTGCCCGACACAATCAACCGGAGACACCAATGAAGAAGCTCGCAATCTCTCTGATGGCCGGCGCAGGCGCGCTGCTCGCCACCTCTGCTTTCGCCGCCCCGCTTTCGAACGGCATCACGGCGCTGCCTCACAGCAACGTCGAGCAGGTTCGCATGGTATGCAACGAGAACGGCCGATGCTGGCGCGAGCGCAGCGAGCGCCGCGTCATCATCCGCGATTCCTACGGCTACGCCCCCCGCGAACGCCGTTATGGGCATCGCGGTTACGAGGAACGTCGCGGCGTCGGCATCCGCGCTCCCGGCGTCAGCATTGGCATCGGCTCCGGCCGTTACTGACGGATATCCGAAGATTTCGGCCTCGGCGCGTCGCGCGCCGGGGCCGTTTCTTTTTTGCGCGCCATTTTGAGATGTGAGCAATATTGATCACAGGTCGTTCGCGAACCGGCGAATGCTCACGCGGACTCCAGCGCAGCTGGAACCTAGCGCCTTCTCAGCCATTGCTTTCCTGCCGCGCTGACGCGGCCTTCAGGAAAGATTCCAAAATGAAACGATTATTGCTGATCGGCGTCGCCCTCTGTGCATTTGCCGCCATGCCGACGCTATCGGCCTCGGCCATGCCGCGCGTGGCGGCGGACACGCTGGTGAGCGATGCCGAGAATCCGGTTGTTCTTGCGCGCCACGGCCATGGACGGGGGCACCACATGCGGCGCGGCGGTCGCGGCCATCACTACGGCTGGAGCAGGGGCCGCCACCGCGGCTGGCGATAACCGATACCACGGCGATACGATGGGAGGCTGCCCCGGTTGGCGGCCTCTTTCTTTTCAGCCGGGCATCAGCGCATCCGACAGCATCCCGGCGATGCCGGGTTCGCCGGGCGGATGGGCAGGTCATGATCGGCCGGCCTCTGCAAGGGGCGGTCCCGATCAGTTTGCTCAGGGAATTCGCAGAGCCCGTGGTTGCCACAAACTTCGCAATCCGCAGCCCTCTTGCCCGAATGCGAGATGTCAAGGCACGCCTCTCGAAGCGTCCGCGGTGCCTTCAATAGATACCGGCTGGTCACGGCCATGCTCCATTGAATGACCGAATCATCTGATAAAAATTTCTGAATCAGCACCCCATCGCCTTGATCTGGATCAAATGGGCAGCGCGCAAGCGTTGCCGCGCGGATACCGGACAAGCCGCGCTCGGCAGCCGCCATCGATGAATACGCGCGTCAGTCCTGATAGGTGAACAATCCGCGCGGCTGATAAGACGGCCGGGGCTGGTAATAGCCTTGCGGCGCGTAGCCGCGATCGTTGTAATATGGCTCGCGCGGATAGACCTGCGCACCATACAGCCGCCGGCTGCGCGGCGCCGGATAGCGGGCCTCGTTCGAAGAACCGTCGGCTGGATAGACGTAGCCGTCGTCGGCCTGCATCTGTGGCGCGACCTGTCCCGGCACACCCGGCCGCGGCGCCAGCACCACCGGATCGCCGGCGGAGTTGTATTGCGGCGCAGAGGGAGCGATCTCGCGGCGCGCCACGGCGGTGTTGCCTGGGGTCCGCGGGTTGCGCGTGAGTGCGACCTGCGAAGAGCCAGTCAGCGTCACGGTGGCGTTGAGCACGCCGTCTTTTCCCACCAGTGCGAACAGCGTCGCGGCGTTGGCGCGCGACAGCCGCACGCAGCCATGCGAAGCCGGCCTGCCGAGACGGTTCACGGAGTCGGTGCCGTGAATGGCATGACCGAGCTTGGTGAAGAAGATCGCGTGCGGCATCGGCGCGTCGTCGAATTCCTTGGAGTAGTGGTCTTCCTCCATGCGGAAGGTCTTGAAACTGCCGTTTGGCGTCTCATAGGAGGGCAGGCCGGACGAGACCGGCCACTGGTAGCGCTCGACGCCGTCGATCGCGACGGTCATCAGCTGCGCATTCTTGTCGACCGTGATGGAGATTTTGGCCTGCGCCGCACCGCTGGCGAACAGCATCAGACCGGTGACGGCAATGAGGAAGCAACGCATTTTACCTCTGGCCTCCAGGCCCAAAAATCCAGTGCCCTGACTGCACGCCGCTCTCGCCGTCCCCCGGCATCAATATGCCCGGAGTCCGGCCTCGTTTCCAGCCGCCTGCGAGGGCATCCTTAATGTGCCGCAGGGCGCAAGCATGGCGGCGGCGGGGCAAAATCGGGCAGGAGGACGCAATTTGCGCTGGGCCGGCTGGCCCCGTCGCGGATTGGACACGACCATGCAACCTTTTGGCCGCGACGGCGTTACAGATTGCCGCCCCGTCGGTCCGTCGCGGCCGAACATCGAGGAATTCAGATGAAGACGAAGATCAGCACTGCGGCATTGCCGGCCGGTCTGCCGGCAAAATTCCTTCTGGCGGCGGCGGCGATCATCCTCGCTCTGCTCGCCATGCCGCAGCTCGGGAATGCCCAGGGTATCGTACGCGGTGCGCAGGAAGGCTCCCGGGAAGGTAACCGGGTTGCCGGCCCGGTCGGCGGAGTGGTGGGTGGTGCGGTCGGCGCCGGTGTCGGCGGCGCCATGGG
>JAYSPJ010000788.1:0-7478 GCA_043722155.1 Bradyrhizobium sp. | reverse complement strand
CCCCGAAGGAGCTTGCCCCCGAGGAGGACCAGGGCATCGTGTTCGCGGTCGTGAAGGCGCCGAAATACGCCAATATCGACTACACCGATTTTTATACCGAGAAGATGGACAAGGCGTTCGCCAAGTTTCCGGAAACCGATCTGCGCTTCATCATCAACGGCACCGCTGGTCCCAGCAACGGCATCGCCGGCATGCTGCTGAAACCGTGGGACGAACGCGAGCGTTCCTCGATCAAGCTGAAGCCGCTGGTGCAGGCCGAGTTGAGCAAGATCGAAGGCGTCAATGCTTTCGCGTTCAACCTGCCGCCATTGCCCGGCGGTCCGGGCGGTCTGCCGGTCCAGATGGTAATCAACTCCACCAACGGCTACCAGGCGATCTATGAGGAGATGGTGAAGCTGAAGGACGCCGCGCGCAAGAGCGGGCTGTTCATCGTCGCCGACAGCGATCTCGACTTCAACCAGCCGGTGGTGCGGGTGAAGATCGACCGCTCCAAGGCCAACGACCTCGGCATCACCATGGCGCAGATCGGCAACACCTTGGCGACGCTGCTCGGCGGCAACTTCACCAACCGCTTCAGTCTCGAGGGGCGGTCGTACCAGGTGATCCCGCAGGTGCCGAGGGGCTTGCGGTTGTCGCCGGAGTCGCTGGCGAACTATTACGTGCCGACCACCACGGGCCAGCAGGTGCCGCTGTCGACGGTGGTATCGATCGAAACCGCGACCGATCCGAATGCGCTAACGCATTATAACCAGTTGAATGCCGCTACCTTCCAGGCGGTGCCGATGCCGGGCGTAACCGTCGGAAAGGCCGTGGACTTCCTCGAGGGCCAGGCCAAGAACCTGCCGGCCGGCTACAGCCATTCCTATCTGGCGGATTCCCGGCAATATGTGCAGGAAGGCAATCAGCTCGCCATCGCATTCGGCTTCGCGCTGATCATCATCTTCCTGGTGCTGGCGGCGCAGTTCGAAAGCCTGCGCGACCCCCTGGTGATCCTGATCAGCGTGCCGATGGCGATCTCGGGCGCGTTGATTCCGCTGTTCTTCGGCGTCGCGACCATCAACATCTATACCCAGGTCGGGCTCTTGACCCTGATCGGACTGATCAGCAAGCACGGCATCCTGATGGTCGAGTTCGCCAACGAGCTTCAGCTCAAGGAAGGCCTCGACAAGCGCTCGGCGATCGAGATGGCGGCCCGCGTCCGGCTTCGCCCGATCCTGATGACCACCGCGGCGATGGTGACGGGCTTGCTGCCGCTCCTGACGGCATCGGGCGCCGGCGCCGCGAGCCGGTTCTCGATCGGTCTTGTCGTGGTATCGGGCATGATGATCGGCACGCTGTTCACGCTGTTCGTGCTGCCCGCGGTCTATGTGGCGATCGCCACCAATCACCGCGCCGGCGCCGAATCCCAACGGACCAAAGAGATCGCGGATTTCGAGCTGGGTCCGAAGGCGCTGAAGACGACCTGAGCCGATCGAAAGCGGCGACAGCGGCTCTGATGGCCGTTGACGCTTTCCCTTGGTCCCGTGATATCCTGTCCCGCCGGACGCCCTTGCAGGAGTCCGCAAAAACGGGATGTTGCGATGAAGCGACGCGAGTTCTTGGCAATTCTCGGCGGGGCGGCCCTGGTCGTCCCGCG
Organism: Bradyrhizobium sp.; assembly: GCA_043722155.1. GTDB lineage: Bacteria > Pseudomonadota > Alphaproteobacteria > Rhizobiales > Xanthobacteraceae > Bradyrhizobium. The sequence continues at coordinate 5,842 of JAYSPJ010000788.1, read as the reverse complement.
ATCGGTGTCGGCGCAGACACCGGGCCGAATTTATCACCTGGGAACACTCCATCCGGCGTTGCCCCTGACCGGCGCCAGTCCTTTCGGAAAGATTGTGGTCAAGGCGCTGGCCGAGCGCGGTTACATCCTCGGTCAAAACCTCACTTTCGATGCCCGCGGCGCGATGGGCGATGTCGGAAAAATCCCCTCGTTGCTCGGAGAATTGAAGGCGCGTGATGTCGACGCCATCATCGTCATCGGTTACCCGGCGGCGCTTGCCGCAAAGTCGACGGGCATTCCGACGGTAGGCGCCAATGGCCTCGGCGATCCCGTCGAAACCAAGCTGATCGACAGTCTGGCGCACCCGGGAGGCAACATCACCGGCATTTCGGACGTGGCGTCGGTGCTCACCACCAAGCGCCTTTCGCTGTTGAAAGAGATGTCGCCGAAACTTCAAAAGGTGGCGATGCTCTGGAACCGCGACGACCTCGGCATGACGTTGCGCTACCAGGCGTCCGCCAAGGCCGCACGATCGATCGGAATTACGGTTCAGGCGCTCGGCGTCCGCGAGCCGGATGATTTCAACGAGGCGTTCGCCGTCATGAGCGGCGACGTGCCGGACGCGATTCTGATGGTTGCGGATGCGCTGACAACTCTCAACCGCAAACGCGTCTTTGAATTCGCCGCGGCCAGGAAACTGCCGGCGATCTATGAATATGACTTTCTGGTTCGCGATGGGGGCCTGATGTCCTATGGGCCGGATTTGACGGAATCCTTCGAGCGCGCCGCGGCGCTGGTCGACCGCATCTTCAAGGGCGCCAAGCCGGCCGATCTGCCGTTCGAGCAGCCGACTCGCTACCTCTTCGTGCTCAATCTGAAGACCGCCAAGGCCATCGGCCTGGAAATCCCGCCGACCCTGCTCGCGCTTGCCGATGAGGTGATCGAGTGAAACGCCGTGAGTTCATGACGTTCGTTGGCGCTGCGGCGGTCGCTTCCGCATCTCCCGCCCGTGCGCAGCAAGATCGCGTCAGACGTGTCGGCGTGCTGATGGGCTACGCGGAAGCGGATCCGGATACGCAGGCGCGCATGACGGCGTTCAGAGAGGCGTTCGAACAGCTTGGCTGGAAGGACGGCCGCAATGTCCAGATCGCCTATCGTTTTGGCAATGGTGAAATCGATCGGATTCGCAGGTACGCCAGGGAACTGATCGATGGAAATCCGGACGTGATCGTGTGCGAGACCACGCCGACGCTCCGGATGATACGGGAGCAGACATCGACTTTGCCGATCATCTTCATTTCGGTCACGGATCCCGTCAGGGGCGGCTTTGTCAAGGAGCTCGCTCACCCCGGCGGCAACATCACCGGCTTTACCAATTTCGAAGTGTCGATGGGCGGCAAGTGGATCGAACTGCTCAAGAAGATCGCGCCTGACGTTTCCAGAACCGGCGTGATGTTCAATCCGGATACCGCGACCGGACGCGGTGAGTTCTTCCTGGACTCGATCAACGCGTCGGCGTCGCAGCTCGGCGCCCGCGTTCTTCCATTGCCGGTCCGCAGCGATGCCGAAATAGCGGCCGCGATCATGGGACTGGGACGCGAGCCGGGCGGCGGCCTGATCGTCGTGCTGGATGTTTTCACCGCGGTTCACCGTCCGGCCATCATTGCGCAGACCGCAGGCCATCGCGTGCCAGCGATATTTCCGTGGCGGTTCGGGGCCGCCGATGGCGGACTGGTGTCGTATGGGGTCGATGTGGCGGATCTGCACCGGCGCGCGGCGGCCTATGTCGACCGCGTCCTGAAGGGCGCCAAACCGGCCGACCTGCCGGTTCAGCAACCGACCAAGTTCGAACTGGTGATCAACCTGAATACCGCGAAATCGCTGGGCATCGAAGTGCCGCCGACCCTGCTGGCCACTGCCGACGAGATCATCGAATGATCTTCCCGCACTGCAGCAAGAGACAAGTCCGCATGTTCTTGCTAGCTTGGGCCGAATGAGCATTTCGCTGCATCCCGATACGCCCCAGGACCGGACGTTGGCGGCTTCGCCTGCGACGGGCGAACCACTTGCGACCGCAGAGTCCGGCACAAAAATCCGCAGCCGGCTGTTCACCAAATACGTCGCACTGTTCGTCGCGGTGGTCGGCGTCGCGCTGCTATCCAACGGGATTTTCGAGGTTTTCTTTTATTACCGCGAGCACAAGGCGGCCCTGATCCGGATCCAGCACGAGCAGGCCGAGGCCGCGGCGGCCAAGATTGGCCAGTTCGTCAGGGAGATCGAAAGCCAGCTCGGCTGGACGACCCAGTTGCCCTGGTCGGCGAGCTCGATCGAGCAGCGCCGGTTCGATGCCTTGCGGCTGTTGCGGCAGGTGCCGGCCATCACCGAGCTGGCGCAGGTCGATTCGACCGGCAAGGAACGCTTAAGGGTGTCCCGTCTCGCCATGGATGTTGTGGATAGCGGGCTCGACCTCTCCAAAGATCCCAAATTCACCGAAGCCGTCGCCCGCAAGGTCTATTACGGCCCGGTCTATTTCCGCCGGGAGTCCGAGCCCTACATGACGCTGTCGCTGGCCGGCACCCGCAAGGATGCCGGCGTCAGCATTGCCGAGGTCAATCTCAAGCTGATCTGGGACGTGGTGTCGCAGATCAAGGTCGGCGAGCGCGGTCACGCCTATGTGGTCGGCGCGCAGGGCCGGCTGATCGCCCACCCCGACATCAGCCTGGTGCTGCGCAATACCGACATGTCGAAGCTGGTGCAGGTACAGGCCGCCCAGGCCGGAGGCACCGACGCCGCGCCGGATGCGCTGCAGGGCACGCTGAACATCCAGGGCCAGGAGGTGCTGACGGCATCGGCGCCGATCGCGCCGCTCGGCTGGACCATGTTCGTCGAGCTTCCGGTCAAGGAGGCCTATGCCTCGCTGTACCAGGCACTGCAGCGGCTGGCCCTGGTGCTGCTGGGCGCGCTCGCGTTCGCCGTCCTTGCCGGAATGTTTCTCGCCGGACGCATGGTCGGCCCGATCAAGGCCTTGCGCGCCGGCGCCGAGCGTTTCGGCGGCGGCGACTTCAACCAGCGGATTGCGATCAAGACCGGCGACGAACTCGAAGGGCTCGCCAACCAGTTCAACGACATGGGCGCGCGGCTGCAGGAATCCTATACCGACCTCGAGAAGAAGGTCGAATCGCGGACGGCCGAACTGAGCGCATCGCTACAACAGCAGACCGCCACTGCCGATGTGCTGAAAGTCATCAGCCGCTCGGCGTTCGACCTGCAGACCGTGCTCGACACCCTTGTGGAATCAGCGGCTCGTCTGTGCGACGCGGATGAGGGGACGATCTTTCGTCCCATGGATAGCAGCTATCGTCTGGCGGCAAGCTACGGACTTGGAGCGGAGCAGAAAAAGCACCTCGCGACATTCTCGACCGTGCCCGAGCGGGCAAGCGTGGTCGGACGTACCCTGCTGGAAGGCAAAACGATCCACGTCCCTGATGTCCATGCGGATCCGGAATATGCGCCGTCAGCAGGGCGCAGGGGCTCCAACGTACGAACGATGCTCGGCGTGCCGCTGCTGCGAGAGGGCGCGCCGATCGGCGTATTTGTATTGACTCGCCACATGGTGCGGCCGTTTAGCGCAAAGCAGATCGAGCTTGCGACCACATTTGCCGACCAGGCACTGATCGCGATTGAAAACGTCCGACTATTCGACGAAGTTCAGGACCGAACCCAGGAACTGTCGCTCTCTCTCGAAGAATTGCGCACCGCGCAGGATCGGCTGGTGCAGACCGAAAAGCTCGCCTCGCTCGGCCAACTCACCGCCGGCATTGCGCATGAAATCAAGAACCCGCTCAATTTCGTCAATAACTTCTCGGCGCTGTCGGCCGAACTGATCGACGAACTCAACGATGTGCTCAAGTCCGCCGCGCTCGACGACAAGACCCGTGAAGAGATCGACGAACTCACCCATATGCTGAAGGGCAATCTCGAAAAGGTGGTGCAGCATGGCAAGCGCGCCGATTCGATCGTCAAGAACATGCTGTTGCATTCGCGCGAAGGTTCCGGCGAGCACCGGCCCGCCGATATCAACGCCATCGTGGAGGAAAGCCTCAATCTCGCCTATCACGGAGCGCGCGCGGAAAAGTCCGGTTTCAACATCACGCTACAGCGCGACTTCGATCCCGCCGCCGGCATGATCGACCTCTATCCGCAGGAAATCACGCGGGTTTTTCTCAACCTGATTTCCAACGGATTTTACGCCGCCACCAAGCGCAAGGAAGCCGGCGATGAGGCGTTTGAGCCGACGCTGAGCGCGGTCACAAAAAGCCTCGGCAACAGAGTGGAAATCCGGATCCGCGATAACGGCACTGGCATTCCGTTGGAAGTGAAGGAGAAGATGTTTAATCCGTTTTTTACCACCAAGCCGGCGGGCGAGGGCACCGGGCTGGGCCTGTCGATGAGCCACGACATCGTGGTGAAGCAGCATGGCGGCGAGATCGATGTCATGACCGAGGCCGGCGCATTTACCGAATTCATCATCACACTGCCGCGGACTGTGACCGCGCAGACGAATATTGGAGGCACCAATTGAGCGTTTACATCCTCGTCGTCGATGACGAGCCCGACGTCGAAGCCCTGTTCCGGCAGCAATTCCGGCGCGATATCAAGTCCGGGCGTTTCACGATGGAATTCGCCATGTCGGCGCCGGAAGCCATGGCCCGCGCCGCCAGCGTTGCCGACCCGTCGCTGATCCTGATCTTGTCCGACGTCAACATGCCCGGCATGAGCGGGCTGGAAATGCTGCCGAAGGTGCGAGCCGAGCGGCCCGATGTTCCCGTCATCATGATCACCGCCTATGGCGACGCCGAAACCCGCCGCAAGGCGATCGAGCGCGGCGCAGTCGGCCTTCTGACAAAGCCGATCGATTTCGCGCTGCTGCGCCATGAAATCGATGCCCGGCTCGGGCAGGCCGCATGACGGCGACCATCCTCGTCGTCGACGACGAGCCCGACCTCGAGGCGCTGGTGCTGCAGAAGTTCCGCAGGCAGATCCGCGACGGCGCGGTAGCTTTCGTATTCGCCCATGACGGCATCGAGGCGCTGCAGGCGATCGTGGACCATCCCGATGTCGACATGGTGGTGTCCGACATCAACATGCCCAGGATGGACGGCCTGTCGCTGCTGCAGAAGCTGCAGGAGGCCGACGAGAAGAAGTCGACCATTATCGTGTCGGCCTATGGCGACATGAGCAATATCCGGACCGCGATGAACCGCGGCGCATTCGATTTTCTGACCAAGCCGATCGATTTCGGCGATCTCGAGCTGACCATCGACAAGACCATCCGTCATATCGAGATGATGCGCGACGCGCGTCGCCGCCAGGCCGAGGCCGAGCGCGCGCATGCCTCGCTGTCGCGGTATTTCTCGCCGCAGATCGCCAGCCGCCTTGCCGCCGTTGGCGACAGCAACGGCATGGAGGTGCACCGCCGCGAAGTCGCGGTCATTTTCACCGACATCACCGGTTTTACATCACTGGTGGAAACCGCCGCACCCGAGGTGCTGGGTGCGTTGCTCAACGAATATGTCGGCGGCATGACCGATGTGGTGTTCGCGCATGAGGGGACGGTCGCAAAGATCATCGGCGACGCGGTCCAGATATTGTTCAACGCGCCCGGCGACCAGCCGGATTACGCGGCCCGCGCGATCGATTGCGCGCACGATCTCGATATCTGGGCGCAGGCGTTTCGCGAGCGCTGGAAGTCGAAGGGGGTAAATTTCGGTGCGACCCGGATCGGCGTCCACGCCGGCCCCGCGCTGGTAGGCAATTTCGGCGGAAGCCGCTTCTTCGATTACACCGCCTATGGCGACACCAT
>JAYSPJ010000787.1:0-3346 GCA_043722155.1 Bradyrhizobium sp. | reverse complement strand
CCCGGCGAACGCCGGGACCCACAATCCCGGGCGTTCGTGGTACGACAGGTCGTCCAACAGGATCTCTAAATCGAGAGATCACGCGGTATGGGTCCCGGCGTTCGCCGGGACGACGTTGAGGGAGCGTCATCCAGCAGTCGCAACGCTGCTCGATCTACTTCCCGATCTTGTTGTGCAATTGCCAGAAACGCACCGTACGCTGGGCGGTTTCCATCGACAGCTTCCTGTAGTCGCGCTGCGCCAGCGCCAGGGTTTGCTCGTTGATGGGCGCCGACATCGGCCGGTTGCGCAGGATGGTCTCGACGCTCGGCCAGTTCAGGCGGGCTGACCGGCAGGGAATCAGGATGAGGTCGGCGCGAGGTCCCTCCAGCAGCCGCGCCATCATTTCGGTCGGCGCGTCGTTGAGGACGGCGAGCGAGACGATCACCTCGTCGAATTTCCCGGCTTCGGCGAACAGGAAGACGGCCGCGTCGTCCAGCTCGTTCAATTCCTTCTTCAGCTTGATGAATTTCTCGACACGGCTGAAATCCCGCGTCGACGAGGTATCCTCGTCGACGTCGCCGAGGATCGACTTCAGCACCCGCCTGATCTCTTCCCGCAGTTCCGGAGGCGCGATCGCCGCCAGCCTGGCGCGTACGGCATCGCTGGCGCGCCGCAGCAGGTCGCGCAGGAATTTGAGCGGAAGGTCGATGCGCAGCCCGAGGATCTCGGTGAGTTCGTCGTCGTCGCCGGCCTGCGCCACGATGCCGGAATAGCCGGCCTCGGAAAATCGCGCGCTGGCGTTGGTGGCGAGCTTCTTGATGACCTTGCGCTCGCCGCGATCGATGATCACGTCGGTGACGGCTTCGGGCAGGTCGGTGCGGCCCGAAATGGCCAGCAGATGATCCTGCCCCTTCTTGCTCGCGATCTCCACCAGCGTGCTGGTTCCCAGCCGGCTGGAATGTGCCAGCACGTCGCCGGCTACCGCGATTTCATCATCCCATGCCAGTTGCTGCACGACTTCCGCCGGCGCGAAGTCGACCGACGCCAGGCGCGTGCCGAGTTCGGCCCTGGCGCGGCTTTCGACGCGGGCGATCAGCAGGCACAGCACATCATCGAAAATCTTGACCTGTTCCTCGTTGAGGCGTGCGCCATCATGCAGGAACAGGTTGGTCACCTGCCGAAGCGTTTCGACCCGCTCCGCGGGTGACCCGGTTCTGACGGCGTCCTCGAGTTCGGCGATGATGGAATGATCTGGCTGTGGCGCCATCGTTCCCGGAGCGATCTGTTGGGTGTTGCAGGAATTGAGGCTGCATAGTGGCCGTCGCATCCTACGCCCGCGTTAAACTGGAACTCCGTAGAAATACAGGGCGTGGCTGCTTCTATTCGGCGGCGGCCGGCGTCAGCGATGCCAGCGGCACGTCGAACGCGTAGACGAAGCCCGTGGGCTCATAGGTCAAATGCACGTTGCCCTTGAGCTGCCTGCCGAGGGTCTCGATCAGGCGGGTGCCGAAACTCTGCCGGGCAGGCTGCTGAACCGCGGGCCCGTTCGTCTCGGTCCAGGTCAGGCGCAGCCGCTGCGCCGCGTCGTCGACGGTCCATGCAATGTCGACGTGGCCGTTCGGCATCGACAAGGCGCCGAACTTGGTGGTGTTGGTGCAGAGTTCGTTCAGCGTCATCGCAATGGCGATCACGGCGCCCGAAGCGATCCGGATCGCCGGTCCCCGAATCGAGAACTTCGGCGCATCCGGATCGTCGAAGGCTTCGGTGGCGCCGCGCACGATCTTTCCGAGATCGGCGCTGCTCCATCGCGCCTGCAGCAGCAGGTCGTGGGCCCGTCCCAGCGCCAGCAGCCGGCCTTCGATGGCGTGCTGCGCGTGCTCGGCGCCGGCCACGTTGCGCAGGCTCTGGGAGGCAATGGCGCTGACCGTCGCCAGCGTGTTCTTGATGCGGTGGTGCAGTTCTTCCAGGATCAGCTTCTGCAGCTTGTCGGATGCGGCGCGCTCGCGGGCGTCGATGCCGGCCTGATCGAGCAGTCCCTGGGCGTTGATTTCCGCCTGCGCCAGCAGCAGCCGAAGACTGACATTCTCCGCCGCGAGAAAATCCTGCGGCGGCGCTGCGCCATCACTGAAATGGCGCAGGTCTTGATGATGATCGGTTTCGAGCATGCATCACTATAACACCGTATGTCGTCTACCGCTCAGATCAATTGCGGCGGTTTTGGCGCCAATCGGGCGATTCCAGACGATTCCGGTGTGCTTTCGCCGTCCGTCAGGCGTGGCCAATCAGGTTCCGCATCTCGGCGATCATCGCCGTGGCTTCGAGCGGTTTTCCGAAAAACTGGCTGTCGGCGGGAATATCTGCCTTGGCCAGTTTCAGCTGCCCGGATACCAGATCCGGCTGTTGAGCTAAGTCAACAGCGCGAGGCCTTTCGCGCCTAATCATAATGTGTGGCAGGGCTTGTCCCTGGCCCAATTCCTGGGAGTTAATGAAATGAAGAAATCGTCTGGAGTTCTTCTTGCCGCGCTGGCGGTGGCCACACTGGGGGCCGCAGCGCCTGCGGCAGCGGCGCCGATCGGATCGCCGCTGATGCTGCGAAACCCGGTGGAGACATCGGTGGAGACCGTACGATATCGCCGCGGCTATGGCCCGGCCATTGGCCTTGGCATCGCCGGCGCGCTGATCGGCGGGGCGATCATTGGCGCAACGCAGCAGCCCTACGGCTATTACGGCTACCCCGGCTATTACGGTTCCCCCGGCTATTACGGTCCGGCCTACGTCGTCGCACCGCCCTATGCCGGCGGCGGCGGCGCCGTGGCTTATTGTGCGCAACGTTACAGGTCCTATGACCCGTATTCCGGGACCTATCTCGGCTTTGACGGTTATCGCCATCCTTGTCCCTGATGGCGGCCAATGGTTGATAGAGGAAGTGTCGCCCCTGCCGGTCGCAGGGGCCGAGCCTTCGTCCGCCGACCCTGTGAGCGGTTGCGTTTGGTGTTGGGGCGTCGGCGGCCGCCGCGTCGTCGTGGTATCGTCTGCCAGCAATCGGATCGACCCTTGGCATGTCGGAAATAACGACCAAGTCTGACCAGCAGAAAGGCGCCGAGGCCGAAGTCGAAGGCTTTCGGAAGGGCCTCGGCCCGTTTGTCGTTGCCGCCCAGACCACCCGAATGGCGATGGTGTTTACGGATGCGACGGAGCCCGACAATCCGATCATTTTTGCCAATGACAGCTTTCTCGACCTAACCGGGTACCGCCGCGAGGAGGTTTGAAGTGGACCCCGGAAATAGGACCAAACGTTAAGGTGTGAAGCGTCCTGCTCTGTCTCAACCGATGGAGTACGGATATGACCAAATCACGCAAGAAG
>JAYSPJ010000786.1:0-6941 GCA_043722155.1 Bradyrhizobium sp. | reverse complement strand
CGCAGCCGCTTGATGTCGTCGCCGAAGCCGGCGGCAAACCGCAGCCTATTGGTCCCCGGCTCCAGCAAGAAGACGGCGGTCGCCAGGAAGTCTCCGCTGGAGAACGCGGCCTCGCAGACCTGCCGGTAAAGTTCTTCGGGCGATTTCGCATACAGAATCGCTTCGTTGGTCGCACTCAGCGCCGCAAACGTACGCGCGATACTCGTCTCCAAGATCCACTCCCCGGAAGCAACATTCGACAGTCCCGAAGAATTATGCGGTGCGACAGCTAAGTGGCCGTTATGAAACGCAATAAGTTCCGATTCAGAGTAAACTTTGAACCAACAGCAGGGGGAAAACTCCGAAGAACTACCGTTCCACGGGGGGAGGGTGAGGCGGCCTGCCGAGGCCTGCGGACAGTCGGGCAGTGCCGGGTCAATTACGCTGCATTGCACCCAGGACTTTTTGTTTCCCGGAATTAGTCTTCGCAAGAATTTGGGCATGGTCATTGCCATCACGCGATCACTTTGAGACCATGCGGCCCGCGACAAGAAGCAAGACCCGCCTTCCGCGCGGGCGTCGAAGAGGATCCCCCAATGCCGATCGTCCAGGCCGACCGTCTCACGCGCATCGGTGCCGCGTTGCTCAAGGCCGCCGGCGCGTCGGACGAGGAAGCCGGCGCGGTGGCGGTCGGTTGCGTCAACGCCAACCTCGCCGGCCACGACTCTCACGGGGTGATCGCGATCCCGACCTACATCGACCGCATCAAGGCCGGGCATATCGTGCCCGGCGCGGGATGGACCATCGTGCAGGAGTCGCCGACCACGACCGTCATCGATGGCCATTGGGGTTTTGGATTTCACGTCAACGCCAGGGCGATGGCAATGACCATCGAAAAGGCGAAAACCGCCAACGTCGCCGCCTGCACCGTGTTCCGCCAGAGCCATGTCGGCCGGCTCGCCGCCTATCCAATGATGGCGATGCGGGAGGGCATGATTGGACTTGCCACCGCCGATTCCGGCCGTTCGCCCAAACACGTCGCACCGTTCGGGGGCCGCGAGGCTCGGCTCGGCACCAATCCGATTTCGATCGCGGTGCCGTCGGACCTCGAGGCCCCCTTCTATCTGGATATGGCGACCTCGGCGGTGGCGGCTGGAAAAATCCAGCTCGCCGCCGCGCGCGGCGAAGCGATTCCGACCGGCTGGATCATCGACAGCGAGGGACGGCAGACCACCGACCCCACGCAATTCCGCAAGGGCGGCGCCCTGCTGCCGCTCGGAGGCACCGAAGGCTACAAGGGCTCGGGCCTGGCGGCGATGGTCGAGGTATTGTGTGGCCTGCTCACCGGCCTCGGCTTCGGCGTCGAACCAACCGGCCGGCACAATGACGGCTGCTTCATGGCGGTGTTCAATGTCGCGGCGTTCCGACCGCTGAAGGATTTCAAGAAGGAAGTCGCCGAGTTCGCGCGCTATCTCAAGGCGACGCCGCCGTCCGAAGGCTCTTCAGGCGTGTTCTATCCGGGCGAGGTCGAATATATCCGGGAGCAGCAGCGCAGAGTCGCCGGCATCGAGATCGAGGACGCGACCTGGGACAGGTTGCGCGCGCTGGCAGGCGAATACAAACTCGCCACCGAGCTCGATCTCGCATGAGATCAAGTTCGGGCGGCACAGGGAGAACAGCATGACACGGCAAATGGTGATGGTCGGCTTCCTGCAGGCGCAGAACTGCACCAATCTGCCGAGCTCGTGGCGGCATCCGGAATCGCGCGACGATTCGATGTCGGCGGACTACTACCAGGAGATCGGCCGGATTCTGGAATCCGGAAAATTCCACATGGCGTTTTTCGACGACCGGCTGGCGATGCCGGATCGCTACGGCAACGACCACGCCCATACCGTCGAATACGGCATCCGCTGCGTCAAGATGGATCCGATCGTGGTGCTGACGGCGATGGGCATGGCGACCGAAAAGCTCGGCCTCGCCTCGACCTGCTCGACCACCTATTTTGAGCCGTTCGACGTCGCCCGCAGGTTCGCCACCCTCGATTTGATGACCGGCGGCCGCGCTGCCTGGAACGTCGTTACCTCCGTGAACGACGGCGAAGCCCACAATATGGGGAAGGACGCCCATCTCGATCATGATTTCCGCTACGACCGCGCCGACGAATTCATGGAAGTGGTGCTCGGCCACTGGGATTCCTGGGAAGACGGTTCGCTGATCGTCGACAAGAAGAGCGGCCGGTTCGCCGATCCGGACAAGGTCAAGCGGCTCGATCACAAGGGCCGGTTCTTCAAGTCGCGCGGGCCGTTCACGGTGCCGCGCTCCGCCCAGGGCCATCCCGTCATCATCCAGGCCGGCGCCAGCGGCCGCGGCCAGCGCTTTGCGGGGCGATGGGGCGAGGTAATTTTCACGGCGGCGCGCAATCTGGCCGGCGCCAAACAGGGCTACGACGCCGTCAAGAACGAGGCCGCCAAGGCCGGCCGCGATCCCGATCAGAGGTTCCTCTGTAATCTGACGACGCCGGTATGCGGCGCGACCAAAGCCGAGGCCGAAGACAGAATGGCGCTGATTGAAAAGCTGCCGCTGGAGATCGACGCGCTGTCGTTGCTGTCGGAAGGACTGAACTACGATTTTGCTTCCAAGGGCATCGACGAGCCGCTGACCACGGAAGAGCTGCAGGGCATGCAGGGCATCCTCGGCATCCGGGACGGCGTGCTGAAAACCTCGGGCAAGAGCAATCCGAGCGCACGGGATTTTGTCATCTTCAGCGGTCGCGGCCAGACCGCGGATGCGATCGTCGGCGGACCCAGGGAAATCGCCGATACGCTCGAAGAGATGTTCACGGGCGGCGGCTGCGACGGCTTTGTCATCGCGGCCACTTACGTACCCGGCTCCTACGCCGATTTCGTCCGTCACATCGTTCCGGAATTGCAGCGCCGCGGCCTGTTTCACCGGGATTATGCCGGCAAGACGCTGCGCGAAAATCTCGGCCTGCAGCGTCCGGCCGCCGGCGCATGGAAAACCCAGCCGCAGATCGCGGCGGAATAAGAAGGATAAATCATGCGCTGGCTCAAATTCACCGCTGCGGGGCAGACATCCTGGGGCATCCTCGAAGGCGATCGCGTCATCGCGGTCAGCGGCGACCCCTTCGGCGAATGGCAGCGCAAGCAACAGACCCATTCGCTGGCGGAGGTGAAGATCGAACTGCCGCTGATGCCGCGCACCTTCTATTGCGTCGGCCTCAACTACCTCAAGCATCTCAAGGAGGCCGCCGACAAGGCCGGCACGGTCCCGAGCATTCCCGACCGGCCCGAGATCGGCTATCGCGCGCAGAACGCGTTGATCGCACATGACGAAGACGTGGTGATCCCGGCGACCGCCACCGATAAAATCCACTACGAGGGCGAACTGGTCGTCGTGATCGGCAAGAAGGCAAAACATCTGGGCGAAGCCGACGCGATGTCCTGCGTGCTCGGCTATACCATCGGCAACGACGTCAGTGAGCGCAGCTGGCAAAAGGCCGATCGCGGGCTATGGCGGTCCAAGAATGCCGACACCTTCAAGCCGATGGGTCCGTGGATCGAGACCGATGTCGACCTCGACAAGATGGAAACCATCGTCAAGGTGAACGGCAAGGAAACCGGTCGCTTCCGTACCAACGACATGATTTTCGGCATCGTGCCGTTCATCGTCGAACTGACGAAGTATTTTACGCTGTGGCCGGGCGACGTGATCTGGATGGGCACCGACGGCGCGTCGCCCGACCTCAAGGCCGGCGATGTGGTCGAGATCGAGATCACCGGCATCGGCACGCTACGCAACAGATTCGTCAAGGAAACGCCTATTCAATCTTGATCCCTGCGGCCTCGATCACCTTGCGCCAGCGCTCCTGCTCGGCGCGAAAATAGCGGTCGAGTTCCTCCGGCGGGCCTCCGACCATGACGAGGCCCTCGTTCACGCCCAACCTCCTGAAGGCCTCGGATTGCAGCGCTGTCGCTGCGGACTTGTTCAGGCGGTCGATGATCTCGGGCGGTGTTTTGGCCGGCGCGTACAGGCCATACCAGGCTTCCGCGGCGTAGCCGGGCACACCGGCCTCGGCGACGGTGGGCAGTTGCGGAAATGCCGGCGAGCGTTGCGCCGAGGTCACCGCCAGCGCGCGCAGCTGTCCGCCCTCGACCAGCGAAGCGGCGCTTGCGACCGTCGTGAAAATCACCTGGATCTGCCCGCCGATCAGGTCTGTGATGGCCGGAGCCGCACCCTTGTAAGGCACGGTGGTCAGATCGACCCTGGCCATGTGCTTGAACAGTTCACCCGCAAGATGCGCCGATGTGCCGGTGCCGTAGGTACCGTAGGTGAGCTTGCCGGGCTCTGCCTTCGCCGCCGCGATCAGGTCCGCAATCGACTTGATCGGGGAAGCCGGATTGACCACGACGAGATTGAACGAGCGCGCGAGCAGCGACACTGGCGCAAAAGCCCCGCGCGCATCATAGGGCAGTTTCGCATTCAGGCTCGGATTGACCGCGTTGGCGAACGTGCCCATCAGCAGCGTGTAGCCGTCGGGTTCACTGGTCGACACGGACTGGGTTCCGATGATGGTCCCCGCCCCCGGTCTGTTCTCGATCATGATCGATCCGCCGAGATCCCTTGCCATCTCCTGCGCCAGTGCGCGCGCGATCACGTCGGTGCCACCGCCGGGGGCAAACGGCACCACGATCCTGACGATCCGGTCGGGATAGCCGGCCGAGGCCTTGTCGTTCGCAAACGCCGTCAGCAGCGCGAAAGCGACGAGCCCGGACCAGAGGCTTTTGGCTTTTGGAATCCGATGACACGACATGCGACCGCTCACATTCAGAAAGAGGATGGAGGCTCAGATCATCCGCGCCACGCGCCGGCGGCAGCGCGAAATCACACCGCGGTGGCCTTGGCGAAATCGATATAGATCTCGCGCAAGCGGTTGGTCATCGGCCCCGGTCTGCCGTTGGCGACGGTCTTGCCGTCGATCGTCACCACCGCCTGCACGAAGACGGTGGCGCTGGTGATGAAGGCTTCCTTGGCGGCCAGGGCTTCCTCGACCGTGAACGGCCGCTCCTCGACGCGCAGTTGACGCTCTTCGGCCAGTGCGACCACCGCCTTGCGCGTGCAGCCAGGCAGGATCGCGGACGAGTTTTGCCGCGTCACGATCACGTCGTCCTGGGTCAGGATGAAGCAGGACGACGAGCCGCCCTCGGTGACCTTGCCGTCCTCGATCATCCAGGCCTCGCCGGCGCCGGCTTCCGCCGCGGCCTGCTTTGCAAGGACCTGCGCCAACAGCGCCACGCTCTTGATATCGCGCCGGACCCAGCGAATGTCAGGCACGGTGATCACGCCGATGCCGGTCTTGGCCGATTCCGCATTCACAATGTCCTTGACCGAAGTGAACATGACCAGCGTCGGCTTGACGGCCCCTTTGGGAAACGCGAAATCGCGCCCGGTATCGGCGCCGCGCGTCACCTCCAGATAGACCATGCCGTTGACGAGATGATTGCGCGCGACCAGTTCCCTCTGGATTTCCTGGATACGATCGGTCGTTTCCGGCAATGCCAGTGCGATCTCGCCGACCGAACGTTCCAGCCGCGCCAGGTGCGAGGCGTTGTCGATCAGCTTGCCGTCCAGCACGGCGGCGACTTCGTAGATGCCGTCGGCGAACAGAAAGCCGCGGTCCAGTATCGAGACCTTGGCCTCTGACATCGGCACAAACGAACCGTTGACGTAAGCGATCTGTTCCAAGCGGGTTCTCCTGAGATCTGCAAAGCAGCAGCTCCGCATACTATATGCGAATCGTTAATGCGAGAGAATCTTCGACAAGAACTTTTGCGCGCGGTCGCTGCGGGGGCTGCCGAAAAAGTCTTCCTTCAGGGCATCCTCGACGATTTCGCCCTTGTCCATGAAGATGACCCGGTGCGCGACTTTGCTGGCAAAACCCATTTCATGGGTGACCACCATCATGGTCATGCCCTCGCGGGCGAGGTCGACCATGACGTCGAGCACTTCCGAAATCATCTCGGGATCGAGCGCCGAGGTCGGTTCGTCGAACAGCATGGCGATCGGGTCCATCGCCAGCGCGCGGGCGATGGCGACGCGCTGCTGCTGGCCGCCGGACAGTTCGGCGGGATATTTGCGCGCGTGCTCCCGCAACCCGACCCGGTCGAGCAGCTTTTCGGCTTTTGCGACGGCCTCGTCATGCGACCGCCCCAGCACCTTTTCCTGCGCCAGGCACAAATTCTCGATGATCTTCAAATGCGGGAACAGCTCGAAATGCTGGAACACCATGCCGACGCGGGCGCGCAGTTTCGGCAAGTCGGTCCTGGGATCGTTGACCTTGATGCCGTCGAGGATGATTTCCCCGCTCTGGAACGGCTCCAGCGCGTTGACGCATTTGATCAGCGTCGATTTTCCCGAGCCGGACGGCCCGCAGACCACCACCACCTCGCCCTTGGCGACGCCGGTGGTGCAGTCCTTCAGCGCCTGGAAACCGGGCCCGTACCACTTGTCGACGTGTCTGATTTCGATCATGCGCGCTTCCCTAACGGACAATGCTGATACGCGCCTGCAGGCGCCGGACACCGAATGAGGCGGCGCAGGAAATCGAGAAATAGACCACCGCCGCGAACAGGTACATTTCGACCAGCCGGCCGTCGCGCTGCGCAACCTTGCTGGCCGCGCCGAGGAAATCCGGCATCGACAGCACATAGACCAGCGAGGTATCCTGGAACAAAACGATGGTCTGGGTCAGCAGCACCGGCAGCATGTTGCGGAACGCCTGCGGCAGCACGACGTAGCGCATGGTCTGGGCGTAGGTCAGGCCGAGCGCATTGGCCGCGGCAGGCTGGCCCTTGGAGATCGACTGGATGCCGGCGCGCATGATTTCTGAAAAATACGCCGCCTCGAACATGATGAAGGTGACGAGTGCGGAGGTGAATGCG
>JAYSPJ010000785.1:0-3160 GCA_043722155.1 Bradyrhizobium sp. | reverse complement strand
GTCGCGAGCTGTTGCGTGTCTTCCCTGAAGGCCCGGACCAGGGCTTCGTGTTGGGCTACGCCGCTTTCAAGTCGATTTAACTCAGCACGTAACGCGATTAAGGCTTGGAGCCTTTGCGAGTGCCGTGCGGCATCTTCGGCGGTGGAACTGGCGGCGATCCCCTGGCGCGCCATTAGCGCCTGCCATTCGCCCTCTAGTCCCTGCACGACTATCTCGGATTTCTCGATTTCTGGCGCCGCCTCGGCTAGATTCCTCGTTTCGTCGGCGGCGCCGTTTTGCAGTTCGACTCGGTTCTGTTCAATCGCAGCAATGTCGCTATTCACCGATTCTGCGATGCCGAGAAGCACGCCGAGAGGCTTCGGAACCGCGGTTGGAACTGCACCGAGTTCCGTTAAGTGTGCCACGCACATTTCGTGTAAACGCTCAATTTCAACCGCAACCTCATTGAGGTCGTTGCTCAATGTGTTGATCTCAGTGTGCGCTTGGCACAATCTGTCTCGCCGGGTGTACCACTCGAGCATGGCTTTGGGCGATGCGGGCGCAATCGTGCTCGGGGTCCACTCGGTCCGCCACGCCTCATCAAACGCTTTTTTGTCCTCGTGCTGCCGTTCGACTGTCCGCTCGGCATTCAATTTGTCTTTGGTCAACGCGACCAGTTCGTCCTTCAGCATTTGGTAACGCGCCACTTTTTCCGCATTGCCCCGAATCGCATCGGCAATTTCATCCGCTTGGGCAACCAACCCACTGAAGTGATGTGCCACTTCAGCGGGAGACTCGGCGCCTAGCGGGCCGCCATCGATCCAAGCGCCTCGAATGCGGTCCCAGGTGTTATTTCGCTGCGTTCTGCTGGCCGCCAGGTCCGAATCCGTTTGCAGGTTGGCGCCCTGGGTCAGCGCCCGGACCTTCTTTTCTTTGTCATCAATGGCCTGTTCGACACGGCGCAACTCGCTGGCGGCATTTTCGTGGGCTTTGACCAGCTGCTCATCCCGCCGCAAAAATTCTTCGATGGTTGACCGCTCAGGCAAAGGAAGACGAGCGAGCGCCTCAAGGCTTCCCTGCCAGCGACCAAGCGCCGCGAGCTCGGTGGCGGCCTGCGTTTTGCGCTCTGCCAGTTCCCGAGATTTCTTTGCGTGCCCGCCCTCAATGTCACCTTTGCTACGAGCACTCTTGATCAACGCGTTGAGCGCTTTGAGGTCTCGTTTGGGTGGGAGGGACTCGATTTTTCGGCGATGTTCGTCCAACCGTTTCCGACTTGTGGTGGCGGCTGCCTGTATATTGCGCAGATTGGAGCGTGCCGCTTCCAGGTTCTTGTCGGTGCGGTTAATGGCCGCCATGAGTTCGGGGTTGTAAGCAAGGGTGTCGAGAATCGCGAGGTCCCGTTCTTTGCCAATCAGCGCCAAGCGTTCCAGCGCTTGGCTACGGCATTGGTCCGTTTCGAGTTGGGTGCGTTTGAGCGCGTCTATCGCGTCGCGGTACTGCTGAACACGTTGGACATGGTGCCGGATGGCGGCCTGATGTTCCAACACGTCCGCGGGGACGGCGATAGCGCCTCGCTGTTGCTCCAAATTCAATTTCTCAGCGTCGGCTTTGGCCGCATCCCGTTCGGCCTGTTCGATCCTCGTTTCAGCGGCCCGGCGTTTGTCGATATCCTCTTGCGAGATGACGCCAAGCCCGGCGAGTGGCTCGAGGTCATTTCGTAACTTCAACAATTTTCGTACTGCACCAGATCGGCGTTCGATGCGTTGCAGTCTCTCCAGCGCCGCGTTGAGGCTACTTAACGCCTGCTGTGCCAGGCCAAGCGCGGCGTCCTGTTCATTGAGTTTCTCATTCGCCGCCGTCCAGTCTTTAGGCAGGGCGGCGGTTCTTTTCACCTCG
Organism: Bradyrhizobium sp.; assembly: GCA_043722155.1. Taxonomy (GTDB): domain Bacteria; phylum Pseudomonadota; class Alphaproteobacteria; order Rhizobiales; family Xanthobacteraceae; genus Bradyrhizobium. The sequence continues at coordinate 1,285 of JAYSPJ010000785.1, read as the reverse complement.
TTGGCCGCCTCGGCCACGTCCTTTATCAGCTTGTTTATGGCTGGCTTCGAGCCCCCCGGCTTGAACAAGCTGTCACTGCTTTCCGCTAAAGCTGCTCTCAGTTTGTGGAAGTCAGTTAGCCCTGTACTGCCGACAAAAATGCTCTCGCCAAGGTTGCCCTTGCCGGCAAGCAATTCTCTCCCACCTTCTACCAACAACCCATGATTGAGACCAAACGCGGTCGAGTATTGGTCGAGGTTGATACCGCCAAGGAGCTGAGTAAGCTGAGATTCGTCAACAGCCTTACCGTCCGCGTCTAGAAGGGGCTGTTTGTTCCGTTTGAGCCGTTGGAAGTACAGAGTCTCGCCCCGTTGAGTGGCCAGCTTCGCCCCAATTTTCAGGTCTTGTTTGGCATGCACAAAATCATCGGTGATTCTAAAGTCGATACCGAAAAGCAGACCAAGCATCGCCCGATGCGTGGTGCTTTTCCCGGCTTCGTTGGCGCCGTAAATAATGTGAAAATCGGTCTGTTTCGCGTCAAGCGGAATCGCGCAGTCTGTGAACCCGCCGTAGGCAATCAAATCTAGCCTCAGGAACTTCATGGCGCATCCTCCTGGCGGCGAAGTTGCGCCAGTAGAAATCGCTCAACCTCGGGCAGAAGACTGCTAAGTGCGGCCGCCGAGTCCGGAACAAAGGCCTCTGGGCGGTTCTTGTATTGGGGTGGGAGCTTATCTACGAGTCTGCTTAATTCATCACACAGGTCAGACAAAGGCGAAGCGTCGGACTGGAGGCCTTCGAGTTCGAGAAATAGCTTCCCCAGTGGGTCGCCGCGTCGGCGCAGTGCGGCGAGATCGATGACGGGCGACGTCTCGAAGCGTATTTTCTCCAGCCACACGCCTTGGTCGTAGCGTTCGCTGACGGCATTTCTCAACTGGGCCTGCCAGTGGTCTTTTTTTCGAAAGAATTCGTCGTGGGCGGCGCATTCACCGGTTATTGTGACGCGCACGGCGAGCAATTGATCGTCCACTTCAGCCTTTTGCTCGCCGAGCGCGCTGATTACTTGATCTAACGCAGCGTCAGCCGTTTCACTTCTCGACACGTCAACGCGACAATCAGCCCAGCGAACCACGTCAAATGTGACGTGCTGAACGCTGGACACGCGACCACCCTCCACCGTGACGACGGATGCCCCTTTGGGTCCGGACTCGCGGATATGGCGGCCTTGAAGATTGCCCGGGAAAACCACCCACGGATCTTGGCAGACAATTTCCCGCTGGTGCACGTGCCCCAGCGCCCAGTAGTCATA
>JAYSPJ010000784.1:0-3571 GCA_043722155.1 Bradyrhizobium sp. | reverse complement strand
GTCTGTAGCAACGCGGAACGCGTCTCCGCGCCTTGTTCGCTCACTCACGCTGACGCACTCCGTGCTATATGGACTTGGCGTAACCATCGGCGCCGGCATCTACGTCCTCGTTGGTCTTGCCGCAGGGCGCAGCGGCATGCACGCGCCGCTTGCCTTCATGGGTGCGGCACTCGTCATGGCCTTCAGTGCGGCATCGTTTGCCGAATTGGGAACGCGCATGCCTGTGAGCGCCAGCGAGGCGGCCTACGTGCAAGCCGCGTTCCGGCTTGATTGGCTCAGCCTCTGCGTCGGACTTCTCGTGGTCACGACGGCAACCATCTCTGCCGCGACGATCAGCGTCGGCAGCGCGGGTTATGTTGCGGTTTTTCTACCCATCCCCGCGCCGTGGATCATTGCCGGGGTCGTTCTTGCAATGGGGGTCGTGGCATGTCTCGCGACGGTTCATTCGGTCACTTTCGCCGGTGTCATGACGCTCATCGAAGTGGGCGGCCTGGTGCTGATCATCGTTGCCGGCCTGGGTCACGGAACCGACGTCGTCACCCGTCTTCCGGAGATTTGGCCTTCCGCTGGCGATACGACGGCCTGGGTCGGAATAGCCGGAACGGCGCTCATAGCGGTCTTTGCTTTCATCGGCTTCGAGCACCTCGTCAACGTTGCGGAGGAAATGAAGGAACCCAGTCGTACCCTGCCGCGCGCGTTGTTCCTGACGCTGGGCCTCACCGCGCTGATATACGGTGTGGTCGTGTGGATCGCGGTGACTGCGGTGCCTCCGGAAGAGCTCGCCCGCTCTTCGGCGCCGCTTGCGCTCGTCTTCGAACGGCTCACGGGCCTGCCGCTAGTCACCATGAGCGCCATCGCCGTTGTAGCGACGCTGAACGGCATCATCGTCCACATGATCATGATTGCCCGGGTGATCTATGGCCTGGCCGATCAAGGCAGCCTTCCGAAGGCCCTTACACGGCTGAACCCGGTGACGCACACGCCTCTTCTGGCGACGGCGATCGGCGTTGGGGCAATTCTCATGCTTGCGCTGGCCGTTCCGCTCGCAGGCCTCGCCGATCTGACGGCCCGCTTCACACTTGTCATTTTCACGGTCGTGAACCTTGCACTGATCCGGATTAAAAGCAGGAATGAAGCCCCGCAATTGGGAACGTTCATTTGTCCGAGGTGGGTACCGTTTGCAGGCCTTGTTTCCAGTGTCCTGCTTCTCGTAGTCGACCTGGTCGTTTGATGAACCGATCACTGACGAAATCGCCGAATATCTCTTGATCCGGCTGGTGCGGCGAATGCAACGTTCGGGAGGGCTGCGACCGAAATTAAGTCAGAGGCCTAACCCCGGCAAACGCTCCACTTATCGACGCGGAGGTTCCGTTAGACAAGCGGGACCAGCTCTCTGGCGCGCACATCACTACAACAAGACCCGGCAGTCGCTCATGGCAATTTCGACATTTTTCGCGACTGTCGCCAATCGAGAAACTTCCCGTAGAATCGACCCGAGGCCAATATTTGGAACCACCAATTAAAGAAGCGTCGGGATTGCATGCCCGCCCCCCAAAAAAAATATTCGCAATAGGTTCAATCTATTCCTGCGGCCCGGAGAGTCGAGCGCTTTCCAAGGGCTTGGGTTCCACAGAATCGCTTTGGGCCTCCTCCGAAGGTGCGGGCATGAGAGGCGGGACAGCTTGGTCGGGCAGGGGCAACGGCCCTGGCGGGGGGCGTGAGGGGCCGGAGGAGGGCCCGAAGGGCAAAGGTCCGGCGTTCGAATCGTGTCGGGAGTGCCGATCGTGCAAACTATGAAAGGCTTCTTGCCGCCGCCGCATGTGGCATAAGGAACGTCCCCAAGTGTTTCACTACGTCCGCCAAGGCCCCGGGCTCAAACGCCACATCCTCCGCGAAGGCATTCCATTGTTGTACCTTCGTCACGTCTGCAGCAAAGGCGGGCGTGAGCGCATCGGGCAACTCCGAGGGAATTTTTGTATTTCGCCGGGCGAACGTCGCAGCAATGGCGCGTGCAAGCCGGTCATCATTGAATTCAGATGCGCGCGACAACACCCAGATGTCGTAGAAATCCTTCATGCGGCTATTAGCGCGGCCCAGCATTACCATCGCCTGGAATTTCTCGGCGATGACCGTCTCGCGGGCATAGGCGCGAAGATGCGGTGCCGGAAAATCGAGCATGACCGGCAAGTCCATTTCCGCAAGACCTGGTTCTACCGCATCGCCAAATCCGATATCGATCACGACTCGAACGCGGGCGGTGTCCACCGTCGCATTCGTTTTGATGCGGAGACCGCCATATTCGAGCTCTTCGCGAATCCGATCGATCTGGACACCCTCAATATCGAAGACGACTCCATCGTCGAACGAGACAGCGCAGATTTCCCGGAACGTTTTTACCATTTCGTCCGGGTCATCATCCCCAAATCCGAGGAAGTCGAGATCCTGGGTCGGGCGAAGCGGATCATCAAACCATTTGGTCAGAAGCATCGCGCCCTTGAGGACGAACCGGTTGCGATGCTCGGTCTGGCTTAATCGATAGAGAAGCCGTTCAAGCACATAGTAAGTCAGGACCAGTTGGAACGTCTGGTTGCGCTCTCTTGAGATAGTCATCAGGCGCGCCCTCACGGACGCGCCCATGTTCTTGATTGGCTGCTTAGACATTGGCGGTCATGGCCTCCAGGTAAGGCTGTACGACCTTCCAAACGCCAGCATCGGTCGCGTAGCGCGCGATCTCGGACGGCGTCGCTTTGCGCTGTCGCAGCGCTTCGCGCAGGCCCTCGATTGCGAGATTCAGGCCCGGGCTCTTTTGGTAGCGCCTGCCGGCGGTCTGGCGGTAGCGAAACAGGTCCACGATGGTTTTTGCGGGATCGTAGATGCGCACCGGCACCCCCTCGATCATGTGCTCTTGGATGCCTTTATTGAGTACCTTCGGCCCGAAGCGAACGAATTGAATAGCGGGACTGGTCACGACTGGCTTCCAGCCTTTCGGACCGATTGCGACCCAGACACGGGAAGGAATCGTGTCGGTCAGTTCATGGAAGGCAAGCGCTGACGTAAGACAAATGACGCCGTTCGGTACGCGCTTCGCCGCTTGCGCGAGCGCGTTGTTTACGTCGGACAGCGCATCGGGAAGTTGATAGAGACCGCGGCTGAGCTGGATGACTTCGTCATCCGCCAGCATCCGCGAGATCGTGGCTGCCGTTACTCCCGCCGCAAGCAGTTCGGACGCGCGCGCCATGCCGTGCTGGCGCAGCAGCGCAATCGCGCGTTCTCGTTGAGTTTCGGCTGGAACTGTCATGTGGCCATTATGGTACTAATCCTCGGATATTTTAAGGTTATATCATAGGATTACTAACAATTATGATATATTTCCTTGGCAATAACCCGCTACCTACCAAGGCTTCATATCAGCCTCTCTGCCACAACCCCGTCCGGCCTGTCGCGAGAAACGGCGAGCGAAGCGCACGAACCACTGAAGTGGACCCCGGAAATAGGACCAAACGTTAAGGTGTGAAGCGTCCTGCTCTGTCTCAACCGATGGAGTACGGATATGACCAAATCACGCAAGAAG
>JAYSPJ010000783.1:0-4706 GCA_043722155.1 Bradyrhizobium sp. | reverse complement strand
GCGTCGTTCGATGCCGCTATGACCAGCGTTGTACGCGCCGGGCGCCTGCTCGCGTGGCTGATAGCGACCGCCTTCGTTTTGGTTTTCGCCGTCCTAATGCGCCTTATCGTGCGCGACTGGCGCATCGCCATGATCGCAACGGTAGCCTTCGCGTTCTCCGGCGGCATCGCCGTTCATTCCCGGATACTGCGCAGCGAGCTTGTTGCAGCGTGTCCAGTCATCTTTGCGCTCATGATCCTGATCGTGATCGGCCGGCGCGCCAATATCGCACGCCCGCTTGCGATGGCAGGTTCGGCCGCATTGTGCGTGATCGGTCTCGAGAACAAGGTACAGGCGATCTTTCTGATCGGCGCATTGCCGCTATTGATACTGCCTTTCGGCAGCAAGGAGAGTGCCAGCGTCGAGTTCTGGCGACTTTCGCGCCTCGCGTGGATGGCAACTCTCGTTGCGGCCATTGCCGCGGTGGCGGCAGTATCCGCCGCGTGGCCTCTGATCGTAACCGGCTTCGACCGCGCCCTGCTCGAGGCGGCACAATTCCGACCATTGCTGCTCGGCCGCTTCGGCATCTATCAGGCCGCGCTCGTGCTCCTGATCTGCGGATGCATGATCATCTATGCGATGATCTGGAAAGTCAGCGCCGCTGAAACGCTGGCGGCGATGCTTGCAGTTGCCGCCGCGGCATCGATCGCGCTGCTCGCGCTCGAACTCCAATACAATGCGAATAATGTGATCGCGGTGGTCAATCCACTGGAAAAGATGCGGACCTTTGCGGGCCCGAACCTTACCGACGCCAATCTCTCGGTAATTTCGTTGTTGCTCGATGGGATCCCCTCGGTTCTTGCGCGCTACACCTTCGTGCTGCACTCCTCGCCGAGACCTACCGTGTTTCTGACCTGGCTGATCGTTCCCGGCATCATCGTGGCTTGGCGACGCGGCGAAAGACTCACCGCCGCTCAGGCGTTTGGGCTTCTGTTGGCAGCGATTGGCATCGATGCGCTCGGCATACAGCGCGGTTTGAAATCGGAATACTTCATCTTCACCGACCCATTGATTATCCTATCAGGAGCCATCCTGCTCGATTGCCTGGCCGATCTGCGCTTTAGCAAATGGGCCTCTTCTCTCGCCCTGGTGCTGTTCGGGCTGCACATTGCCATAGGACAGGCCGAGCCGGTCAAATACGCTTTCATGCGCAGGGGTCCGGAATCGATTTGCGAATGGAGGCCGTACTACCTGCCCCTCATGGCGCTGCCATGGTGTCCGGCACCGCCGCGGCCATAATGATCTGCTGAGAAGATCCATCACCTACCAGGCCATCGTGGTAAAGTTGATACTCAACAGCAATTCGGGTTCTTGTGATGTCTGACGATTCCAAACCGGGAGCAGGGCAGCTGCGTTTATCGCGCCATCCCGCAATGCGGCGGCTTCTCATCTGTTCCGCCATGGCCTTGTACTGCGTCGCCTTGCTTCTAGGTTTCGATTTTGTCTATTCCGCCTTCACGAGAGGCGAAGAGAAGCAGCGTTCGCCACGAGTTGCCAACGCAGTATATCACCATGGCTTCGTGCCGAATTTCCATGGCTTCGATACCTGGGGCGAAACCCGCCACAGGCTAATCACGAATAGTCTCGGGTTCAAAGACGGAGCGACACGAAGTATTCCGCTTAAGGCGTCTTCGCGCCGCGTGCTCCTGATGGGCGATTCGTTCGGCGAGGGTATCGGGATGACGTTCGAGGAATCATTTGCCGGTCTGCTCTATCAAGCGGGTCAGGACCGAACCGAAAAGATAGAGTTTCTCAACGCATCCGTCGCATCGTATTCACCGATCATCTACTACAAGAAAATCAAGTATCTGCTGGACAACGGTCTGGCATTCGACGATGTCGTCTTGTTTGCCGACACGTCGGACGTTCATGACGAGGCGACATCATATTTCTGCATCGATGAGAACCCGGAGTACCGCGCGTATTGTACGGCGGCGCCAAGTCCCGCTGAGTCATCCCCTCAAGCCGCAAAAACGAATTTTCTTATCGATTATTTCGCCATATCCAATAAGGTGCGGATCGCGATCAAGAGATCGCTTCAATCCTATTCCGGCAGGACCAGGGCATCACTCAATACGGACCATGGGCGCATTGGCTGGGTTACTCCTGGACTTGACCTCGGCGATAATTACCGGCCGCTTGGCGTTGCTGGCGGAATCGCGCGGTCATTGGGGAATATGCGGGCGTTGTCGGACATGTTGACGGCTCGCGGCATTCCCCTAACCGTGGTGGTCTATCCCTGGGCACAGCAGATCGCGCAGGGCGATCGTGACAGCCGACATATTTCACTCTGGCGCGAAGTGTGCCTGCGCCGATGCAAGGCGTTTATAGATCTGTTTCCGGTTTTTTTTGCAGCAGCGGACGCTGACAAAGACTGGTATGAACACCGTTACATATTCGGTGACGATCATTTTTCGACTGCCGGGAATAGGATGGTGTTCCAGGAAGTTGCCAAGGAACTCATTCGGTAAGTCGCGGCGCCTTTGGCGCAATTGCGCCCCTTGCATTGCGAATGCAGAAGCGAAACGTAGGGATGATTGGTTGGTCTGGATTGCAGATGGAAATGACAACACACGAGGTCTTTCACCGTGACGAAAGAATCGTGACCGGCTCCGATCGTTCCTTCGGCGTGGTGACGGCGGCAGCGCTGGTCGTGGTGACGTTGCTCAATGCCTGGCATTCCGGCCGGCTCTGGCCATCGATGCGCGAATTGGCTGCGCTGTTTTTGGCCGTGACATGGCTCCGACCCACACTGCTCAACCCGCTTAACCGCGTATGGATGAAATTCGGGCTGCTGCTTCACAGCGTCGTCAATCCTGTTGTGATGGCTGCGCGCCCGGACTTCCGAATGTGACCCACTCCGGACATCCACAAGGTACTGCTCTTGCATATCTCTTGATACATCCTACTCTCGCAAGAGGATGCCGTCCGTGCCTCGGAGCCGCAAGAGCAGCGGAAAAAAATGCGCAAGGGGAATGCTAACCGGTGTCTATTTTCCAAGCCTGGTTTACGACCGAGAGTATCAGGTTTCGGGTTCGAGCGCTGAAGGCGCGGTTTCGCGATCAAAAAGCTGAGTTCGACGTTATCAGGCAGCACCTGCGGCCAAGCGATATCGCGTGTGACATCGGCGCCAACAAGGGCAGCTTCATCTATTGGCTGTCGTGGTGGGTCCGCGGTGGCCGGGTGGTCGCATTCGAGCCACAGCCGGACTTGGCCCGCCATCTATCGAATATCTGCCGCGTGCTGGGGCTTCGCAACGTGAAGGTAGAAGCTAAAGCTGTCTATTCGCATTCTGGCGATCAGGACCTATTTCTGCCAAAAGGCCATCAACCCGGCGCGTCCCTCCATCACCGGGCCATGGAAGGGGAAAGCTTCACGACTCTGTCTGTGCCGACGATCGCGTTGGACGATTATTTCGACGTGAGCGACAAGGTCACGCTTCTCAAGATCGATGTGGAGGGCGCTGAGTTCGGGGTTTTCAAGGGCGCGGAGCGGATTTTGCGGCAGCACGCGCCATTGCTCGTTTTCGAGTGCGAAAACCGGCAGCTCGCGCCTGGCAATGTGCAGGACGTATTTTCATATCTTGAGAGCCTCGGCTACGAGGGAAGCTTCATTTGCGGCAATGAGGTTCTGCCGATCGCCAGGTTCGATGCCGCCGTTCATCAGCGCCGGGACGGAGAATGGTTCTGGAAGAGCAAGGACTACTGCAACAATTTCATCTTTCGCCAAACGCGGGAGACGAGCGATACTGCATATTGAATGGATATGCGGACTGATCGACGACTATCGGAAGAAAGAGCAAGCCGAGCCACATGTTCCTGGTCCCGTGCGGCCAGGCAACGATCGGCAACCGCACGGTGATCGGCGGAGGGACCGGGTTGCTCAACCTGAGTTCGCCGGGAACCTCGACCGTCTGGGGCACGGCGTCATTCTCGCTCACGGAGGCACCCGTCCACATCGCCTATGTTCGAAAAGACGATCCTATCATTCGACACTTGGGGTGGATGGGTTGAAGCGACACCTACCCTTGCTATTGGTAAATGGCGGGTTTCGCGGACGGTTCAACCCATCCAGCGCCCTCACACCACCGGCTTGACGCCCGGCAGCGCGGTGACGAGGTCGCGGAACGCCGCACCGCGGATCTCGAAATTGCGGTACTGGTCGAACGACGCGCAGGCCGGCGACAGCAGCACCACGGGATCGGCCAACCCCGAGGCTTCGGCGTCGCGCGCGGCGCTGGCCACCGCGACTTCGAGGGTTTCGCTGATCTCGTGCGGCACCCGGTCGCCGAGCGTGCCGGAAAATTCCGGGGCGGCTTCGCCGATCAGATAGGCCTTGCGGATGCGCGGGAAATATTCGGCGAGGCCGGTGATGCCGCCGAGCTTCGGCTTGCCGCCGGCGATCCAGAAGATATCGGCGAAGGACGACAGCGCATGCGCCGCCGCGTCCGCATTGGTGCCCTTGGAGTCGTTGACGAACAGCACGTTGCCGCGGCGGCCGACCTGCTCCATGCGGTGCGCCAGACCCGGAAAGCTGCGCAGGCCGTTCTGCAGAACTTCGGGAGAGATGCCGAGCGCCAGCGCGCAGGCGGCGGCGCAGGCGGCATTCTGCGCATTGTGCAGGCCGCGCAGCGAGCCGATGCCGCCGATCCGCGCGATCTCGCTGCG
>JAYSPJ010000782.1:0-3252 GCA_043722155.1 Bradyrhizobium sp. | reverse complement strand
CCAGCGGCGGGGGTCGTCTCGCCGGCCCAGCGCATCGCATTGCGCAGCGAAGGGCTGTCGGCACTCAGCGTTCCTTCCATCAGGAGGCTGGCGCGATTGGCGATCGTGCCGTCGAACGCAACCTTCAGCGGTCCGCTCGCCGCGCGCAGTTTCAATCCCGAGCGGTCGCCGGACAATGCGGCGATGAAGTCGGCAATCGACAGACTGCCGTCGACCCGTTCGCCGCGCCAGTCGAATTGCCCGGTCGCGGCGAAGGAACGCGAGATCGACGGCCACGCCAGCGACAGATCGATATCTCCGATGGTCTCGGAAACCCGATTGGCGGCATCCCGATAGGTGAGCAGGCCGTCCTGGATCCGGATTTCCGAGAACGACAGCTGGTTCTTGGCGCCGGGCTGCATGGTGCGCGCGATGGTATCGATGAACGGCGTCCAGTTGCTCTCGCCATCGCCGTCGCGGACGACGCGGATGTGCGGGCGCAGCATCATGACGTCCGATATCTCGAACCGCCGCAGCAACAGCGGCAGCAGGCGCAAATTCGCGGTCAGGACGTCGACGGCGAGCGCGGGGTCGGAGGTCGCCCCGCCCTTCAGCCCGACGTCGTGAAACGAGACGTAGCTTCCGGGAAACACCGAAACGTCGATGCTGCCGTTGACGACCAGGTCGAGGCCGGTCACGGCGCGGATCTGGGCCTCCACCGCCTGACGCAGGGCGTCCCGGTTGAGAAACCAGGAGGTCCCGATCAAGCCGATCAGCGCCACGCCGAACAGCGCGGCAACCGGCATGCCGAGGCGCTTCATTCCCTGGGCCATCGTCAATGACATATCCAAGTCTGGTTAAAGCCGAGTCTGGTTAGACTGATGTCGGGTTGATGTCGTCGGGCCGCTGTCGAAGTGAACCGGGCGACAGGCCAACCCCCGCAACTTGATAGGTTTTCTTGACGCTTTCAAGGCCGTCCCGGCGTCCCGAACCGCCTCGGCCGGCGCAAATGCCCCGTCATTGACGCACTGCGAAGAATTCGCCTAATAATCCCGGTCAATGTGGCCGCCAGTGCCTTACTCCCATCAGGTCGTATTCCATGAACAAGGTCTACCCCGACGCCAAGTCGGCACTCGAAGGCATCCTGAGGGACGGCATGATGATCATGTCCGGCGGCTTCGGCCTGTGCGGCATCGCCGAGACCCTGTCCGACGCGATCCGCGACTCCGGCGTCAAGAACCTGACCGTGGTCTCCAACAATGCCGGCGTCGACGGCATCGGGTTGAGCCGGCTGCTCGAGACCCGGCAGATCAAGAAGATGATCTCGTCCTATGTCGGCGAGAACAAGCTGTTCGCCCAGCAGTTTCTCGCCGGCGAGCTGGAACTCGAATTCGCGCCGCAGGGCACGCTGGCCGAGCGCATCCGCGCCGGCGGCGCCGGGATTCCGGCCTTCTACACCAAGACCGGCGTCGGCACCCTGATCGCCGAAGGCAAGGAAGTGAAGGAATTCGACGGCGAGAAATATCTCATGGAGCGCGGGCTGTTCGCCGACGTCGCCATCGTTCATGCCTGGAAAGGCGATACCGCCGGCAACCTCGTCTACCGCAAGACCGCGCGCAACTTCAATCCGATGATGGCGACCGCCGCGAAAATCACCGTGGCCGAGGTCGAGCACCTGTTGCCGGCCGGCCAGATCGACCCCGACCACATCCATACGCCCGGTATCTTCGTGCAGCGCATCATTGAGGTGGGAACCGGGCTGAAACGCATCGAGCAGCGCACCACGCGCAAGCGTGAGGCCGCCGCCGCAACCGGAGAGGAAGTCTGATGGCCTGGACCCGCGAACAGATGGCCGCCCGCGCCGCGAAGGAATTGCGCGACGGGTTTTACGTCAACCTCGGCATCGGCATTCCGACGCTGGTGTCGAACTACATCCCGGCCGGCGTCGACGTCAGCCTGCAGAGCGAGAACGGCATGCTCGGCATGGGGCCGTTTCCCTATGAGGGCGAGGAAGACCCCGACCTGATCAACGCCGGCAAGCAGACCGTCACCGAACTGCCCGACACCAGCTATTTCTCGTCGGCCGATTCCTTCGGCATGGTGCGCGGCGGCCATATCGACCTGTCGATCCTCGGGGCGATGCAGGTGGCGCAGAACGGCGATCTCGCCAACTGGATGATCCCCGGCAAGATGGTCAAGGGCATGGGCGGCGCGATGGACCTGGTCGCCGGCGTCAAGCGCGTCGTGGTGGTGATGGAGCATTCGGCCAAGGATGGTCCGAAACTGTTGAAGACGTGCAACCTGCCGCTCACGGGCGAGAAGGTGGTCGACATGGTGGTGACGGATCTCGCGGTCTTCACCATCGACAAGCACGGCAAGGACGGCATGGCGCTGATCGAGCTCGCCGACGGCGTCACGCTCGACGAAGTGAAGGCGAACACCGAAGCCGAATTCCGGGTGGCGTTGAAGAACGCGTGAGCCTCTTCGCTTCGTAGGGTGGGCAAAGGCGCGATCTTCGCGCCGTGCCCACCATCTATGCCTGATCATCATCCTGAATGGTGGGCACGGCGTAAGAACGCCTTTGCCCACCCTATGGGCCGCGCAAGCTCTTCAGGCGTGCCAGATGGTTCGAGACGCGCGAAGACGCGCTCCTCACCATGAGGCAGTTCGACGTGAGGCGATTTTCACGGCGGTTTCGTTCACTCCAGTCCTCATCCTGAGGAGCCGCGCGACTTCGCGCGGCGTCTCGAAGGATGGCGGCGCGTGCAACGGTTGCTACGGACTCTTACGCCGGCCCGCTCGGCATGTCCGAAAACCGCGTCAGCCAGGCCACCGGGCCGATGCTGGCCGCCACGATCAGCAACGCCGCCAGCGCGCCGTCTTCGAAACTGCCGCGGCTGGCGAACTGGTAGATCGAGGTCGCCAGCGTATCGACGTTCAGCGGCCGCAGCAGCAGCGTCGCCGGCAATTCCTTCAGGCAGTCCACGAACACGATGATGACCGCGCCCAGCATCGCCGGCCGCAGCAGCGGCAGATGGACCAGCCGCATCGTGGTCGCCTGGCTGGCGCCCGCGGCGCGCGCGCTGTCGTCGTAATCATGCGGAATGCGCTCGAACCCGGCCTTGATCATCCCGGTCGGCACCGCCAGGAACCGGATCACATAGGCGATCACCACGGCAGCTCCCGAGCCGACCAGGATCAGTCCCGGCAGCGAACGCCCCATCCATCCGGCCATCGCGTTCAGCCCGTTGTCGATCGCCAGCACCGGCGTCA
>JAYSPJ010000781.1:0-2019 GCA_043722155.1 Bradyrhizobium sp. | reverse complement strand
CAGGGTCGCGGTTGCGACGTCGCGGGCCCGCTTGCCGCACTGCCCGTCAGCTGCTCTCCCATCAGCCGATGCAGCAGGTTGATCGCCTTGAGCGGGCGCACCATGACCTTGAAGTTGGTGATTCGGCCATCGTCCGCGAAGGTGATGATGTCGACACCGTTGATCCTGATCCCGTCGATGTCTTTCTCGAACTCGAGCACCGCGCCATTGTCGCTGCACCACTCGCCGACATAGGCGAAGCCCGGACCGCCCAGCACCTTTTCCGCGCTCGACAGATACTTGAACGTGATGTCGCGCCCGCGCTGCGGCGTATGCACCACGGGACTTTCGAACACCGCATCCGGGTGCAGCAGATCCCACAGTGCCGCGCGGTCGTGCGACCTCATGTAGCCGTACCACTTGTCGAGGCCGGTCATGGTCATCGGAGCGTCTCCTTGCATCAAAGGCGCGACGGGCACGCTATCATATGCACATTGACGCATATGCACTTTTATGCATATTGTCAAGATTACCAGGAGGGTTCGCGCTTGGCGCTCGGTGACGCAATCCTTGCATGCCTGACGGAAGGTCCAATGACGGGCTATGAGCTCGCCAAGACGTTCGACGCATCCATCGACTTCTACTGGAAGGCCAACCACCAGCAGATTTATCGCGAGCTTACCCGGCTGCGCGACCGCGGCCACATTCAGGGCTGCGAGGTGGTGCAATCGGGCAAGCCCAACAAGCTGGTCTACACCCTGACCCCCGAGGGCCGGGCGGCGCTGCGGCACTGGGGTGCGCGGCCGAGCGTGCCGCCTTCGATCAAGGACGACCTGCTGGTGCGGCTCTACGCCCTCGACAGCGTCGATATCGGCCCGTTGCGCGCCGACCTGATGGCGCGGCTGGAACACCACCGCGACCGCTGTTCCCGCTACGAACGCATCCTCAGCAAACGCTTCCCGGAAGGCACCGCGTCGCCGGCCGATATCGGCAAACTGCTGGCGCTTCGGCTCGGCGTTCGTCATGAGCGCGTCGTGGTGGAGTGGTGCGAGGAGGCCCTTCATGCCCTGCCGGCAGGCGCAGCCGGCCCGGCAATTTCGCCGGAACGGTAACTTTCCGGACCCGCCGGGCCATTCCTTAACCGGTTATTTACCGTAACACGAAAAAGTCGAGTTCTGAGGCAGACGACCTGCGCGGAATTCGATTGTCTCTTGATTGGGACGCGCGGGGAGGCTGAAGGCGCAGGTGGCGCGCCGGAGTCGGAACCGGACGAGAGCATGAATTCGCGCGTATCGTGGAGTGTTGAAGGCATCGATCCATCCGTCCGCGAGAGGGCCGAGGCCGCCGCGCGCCGCGCCGGCATGTCGCTGAACGACTGGCTCAACTCCACCATCGGCGATTCCGCCCCGCCCGATTTCCGCAGCCCCTACGATCAGCCGCCGCAAACTTACGGCCGCGCCGGCCCCGCCATCGACGATATCCACCAGCGGCTGGATTCGATCACCCGCCAGATCGAGCAGATTTCGCAGCCCAGGCCACGCAGTGATGTGTCGCGCAGTGATGTATCGCGCAGCGATGTGCCGCGCAGCGACGCCACGCGCCCCGATGCGCTCCGGGGCGACGCCCCGCGCGGCGAACCGGGCGTCGCCCGGCAATTGAACGACGCGATCTCGCGCCTCGACGCGCGGCTGTCGCAGATCTCCAACCCGGCGCCGCGACAGGCCCAACTTCAGGACAAGCAGCGCCAGGCCGAGATGGTCGAGCGCGCGGCCAGCCAGGTGTATCGCCCCTCGCCCCCGCTCAGCCCGGCGTCGCTCGATTTTGCGATCGCGGAAATTGCTGCGCGCCAGAACGAACTCGATCAGGCAGCGCCACGGCAGATGCCGCCGCGCGGCGCGCCGCCGAGGGAATTTGCCAGAGAATCCACCATGGCGCCCGCCATGCCGATGGCGCCCCCGATGCAGCCGGCCGCACCGGCAGGCCCGGATTTCTCCTCGCTGGAACGGCATCTGCTCAAGATCACCAGCCAGATCGAGGCGC
>JAYSPJ010000780.1:0-3195 GCA_043722155.1 Bradyrhizobium sp. | reverse complement strand
GCGGCGTGCTCGATAATCCGGTGACAAAGCAAAGGCCAGTCTTGCATCAATCCACGCATACGGTCGTTCCTCCAGAATGTGTTGTCGCTTGCCGCAGGTATTCACGGGATTGCCATGAACTTTAGCGCGGAGAAAGCAAGCCGCAAATGGCCTTGTGGGAAGTTTCGCCGCACTGCGGCGGCAATGGTTACCGTGGCGGCGGCGCTGTGGCTTTGCGCCCAATCAATGCCCGCCGCTGCGGCGACGAAGTCAGGCGCCTGGCCTCAGGGACCCTGGAGCGGCTTGTTCCGGGAGAGCAGGCCGAAGCCGCGCCGGGCAGTCGTGCTATCGGTGCCGCTGCCGAAGCCGCGCCCGGCCGAGGCGCCCAAGGCTACGGAGTCCAAGGCTACGGAGTCCAAGGCTACGGAGTCCAAGGCTGCCGATTCAAAGGCTGCTGAGTCCAATAAGGCTGAGTCCAGGCCTGAACCCAATAAAGCGGAATCCGACCAGCTCGAGCCCGAAAAGCCGGCCCCCGCCGGGGCCGACAAGGCAGCCGAACAGGCCGCTCCTGCGCCTCTGCCGCCCTCGGCCTGCCGGCTGGCACTGACGGATGAGGTCGCCATTGCCCCCAGCATCCCCGATATCAAGGGCGCCGGCGGCTGTGGCGGCGAGGACCTGGTTCGGCTGGAGGCCGTGGTGCTGCCGGACAAGCGGCGGGTTTCGGTGAAGCCGGCGGCGATCCTCCGCTGCACCATGGCGACGGCGATCGCCGACTGGATCCGCACCGACATGGCGCCGCTGGCGGCGAGCCTCGGCAGCACGATCAGCGATCTCGACAATTTTGACTCGTTCGAATGCCGCGGCCGCAACCGCGTGGTCGGCGCCAGGCTGTCCGAACACGGCCGCGCCAACGCGCTCGATATTCGCGCCATCAAGCTCGCCAACGGCCGGTCGATCTCGCTGACCGACCGCACGGTGGCGCGCGAGACGCGCGAGAGCGTGCTGCATTCGGTGTGCGCGCGGTTTCCGACGGTGCTGGGGCCGGGCTCGGACTGGTATCACGAGGACCACATCCATCTCGACCTGATGGAGCGGCGCGGCAATTACAGGATCTGCCAGTGGAACGTGTGGGACCCGCTGCCGCAAATTGCTCCCCTGTTGCCGGCCGAGCGGCCGGAGGAAGCGCCGCCGCGCGAAGTCGCCGCCAATTCCGAGCAAGGCAAGTCTGAGCAAGGCAAGTCTGGGCAGGTGAAATCCGATGGCGCCAGGTCCGTGGCGCCGGAACCGGCTGCCGCCAAAGCGGCCGGGACGGCAGCCGCCGGGATCGCGTCGTCAACGAAAAAGCGCCGGCAAGACCGGCGCTTTTGATTGGGTTGTCGACTGATACGAAGCCGGAATGACCGGCTATTGCATCACGTTGCCGCCGCCCTGCAGGGCCATCTTGGAATTGACGGGCGAATCGCCTTGCTTGGGGTCGAGCACGACCACGACGGTGCCCTGCTTCACGCGGGTGTAGAGATCGATGACGTCCTCGTTGGTCATGCGGATGCAGCCCGACGAAATCGAGGCGCCGATATATTCCGGCTGGTTGGTGCCATGGATCCGGAACAGGGTGTCGCGGTTGCCCTGGTAAAGATACAGCGCACGGGCGCCGAGCGGATTGTCGACGCCGCCGGGCACCGAAGCGGGCAAACCTTCAATGCGCTTGTGGATGTCAGCGGTCGGCGTCCATTTCGGCCATTCCGCCATGTTGCCGATGCGCGCGATGCCGGAAAAGGCCAGCGCTTCCTCGCCGACGGTCACGCCGTAGCGGATCGCCTTGCCGCCATCCTGCACCAGATAGAGATAGTGATTGTCGGAATCGATCACGATGGTGCCGGGCATTTCCTTGCGGTGATAGTCGACGATGGCGCGGCGGAACGGTTCGGCCACGGCAACCTTGGCGTAGCGCGCCTTGGCAAGCTGAGCCTTGTCCGCCGGCTTGAGCGTGGCCTCCGGCGCAGCCTGGTAGGTCGTGGCCTGCATGCAGCCCGACAGCATCAGGCCGGCGGCCAGGATTCCCAACAATGCCTTCAGCGACGACATGGTACAGTTCCAATCGAAAGTCTTCGCGCTCGCGCGCCAACGTTGCGCCCGAAACGCCACGATTCCATTAAACGCATTATCGCCGAAATCGCCCATAATTCCAGAGTTTAGATGTCCGTTCCGCGTCGCAGCACGCCGGCTGTGTCTTTTTTGCCGCAAGTATCGCGGTTTCCGGCTGATTTTTGGGCAGATGCGCCTGCGTCGCCGAATCCCCGCCACGGAGCCGCCATCCCGCCGCCGCAAATATGGATCGGAGGTTGATCCGCCCGTCATCAAGCGCTTGCCAGAATCGAGCTAAGTCCTGTTGGTAACGATAGCGTTTTCGAGCGAAGTGGGTACCGGTTTGCGTCAAGAAAACGCGTCAGAACGAGAATAGACTCTTACGCACCCTGGTTCGGAGTTGCCCATGCTGTCGGTGTATGTCCCTGCCGAATTCTCCCTGAAGAAAATCGATGCCAGCGATCTCGCCGCGCTGCCGGAGAGCGCGGTCTGGCTCGACCTCGTCAAGCCGACCGGGGGGGAGGACAAGGCGGTGGAGCGGCTGGCCGGGATCGCGGTTCCGACCCGGGAGGACATGCAGGAAATCGAGATTTCCAGCCGGCTCTATCTCGAAAACGGCGCGCGCTACATGACGGCGACGCTGATGTGCGCCGCCGACACCGAGAATCCGCGCACCACGGCGGTGACTTTCATCCTCGCCGGCCACCGGCTTGTGACCGTGCGCTATGACGAGCCCAAACCGTTCATGCTGGTGGAGAACAAGCTGGCGCGCGGCTGCGCGCCCGGGATAACAGGCGAAATGGTGCTGATGGAACTGCTGGACGCGGTGATCGACCGCAATGCCGACATTCTGGAGCGCGCCGGCAGCGACATGGACAGCATCAGCCACGATATTTTCGAGCCCGCGGGGGCCGCGCGCACCGGCCAGGCCAAGCGCTACTCCGACATCCTGATCGCGATCGGGCGCAAGGGCGATCTGACCTCGAAGGTGCGGGAAAGCCTGGTCTCGATCGGCCGGGTGGTGACCTTCGTCGCCGCCGGCACCGAAGGCGTCAAATGGTCCAAGGACATGCGCGAGCAGCTCAAGACCATGCAGCGCGACGTCACCTCGCTGACCGACCACGCCAGCTA
>JAYSPJ010000779.1:0-9647 GCA_043722155.1 Bradyrhizobium sp. | reverse complement strand
AACAAGTTGCGCGAAGCTTTCGCGCCGGAAAGCCTCGACGTCACGGACGAATCACATCTGCATGAGGGCCACGCCGGCCACAGGCCGGGCGGCGAGACGCATTTCAGGGTCTATATTGTGTCGCCGGCGTTCGAAGGGAAGAGCCGGATCGAACGCCACCGCATGATTAATACGGCGCTGGCGGCGGAACTCGCAGGTTCCGTGCACGCACTGGCGATCAAGGCGCAGGCGCCGGGGGAAGCCGGGGCCTCCTAAGAAGCCGGGGCCTCCTAAAACGACGTGCCCGCCCGCTTCGGCTTTTTTTCCTCGACCTCGGCCTCGCGCGGCACCGGAACGATCCGAAGCGCCGTGATGCGGTTGCGCTCGCGGCGCAGCACGCGAAAACGGAAGCCGTGGAAGGTGAAACTCTGGCCGCGCTCCGGGATCGAACGCGCCTCGTGAATCACCAGCCCCGCGATGGTGGTCGCCTCTTCGTCGGGAAGATGCCAGTCCATCGCGCGGTTGAGATCGCGGATCGGTACCGAGCCGTCGACCACTACCGAGCCGTCGGGCTGGGCGCGGACCCCGGCCACCACCACATCGTGCTCGTCGGAAATGTCGCCGACGATTTCCTCCAGGATATCCTCCAGCGTCACCATGCCTTCGACTTCGCCGTACTCGTCGACCACCAGCGCGAAGTGGGTCTTGCGGCGGCGGAAGGCCTTCAGCTGGTCGGCTACCGGGCGCATCTCCGGCACGAACCACGGCGGCAGCGCGATGGCCGCGACGTCGATACTGGTTGTATCGCCATCGGCGGCACGAATCGCCCGCAGCAGATCCTTGGCGTGGAGCACGCCGATGATGTTCTCCGGCTTGTCGCGCCACAGCGGAATCCGTGTGTATTCGGTGGCCAGCACCTCGCGCACCAGTTCCTCGGCCGGAAGGTCGGCGTTGAGCATCACCATCTCGGTGCGGTGAACCATCACGTCGGAAACCTGCAGCTCGCCAAAGCGGAAAACGTTCTGGATGTATTCCGCCTCGCCCTGTTCCATCTCGCCATGCTCGGCCGATATTTCCACCAGCCCCCTGATCTCGATATCGGTGAGGATTTCATGTTGCGAGCTCTCCCTGACGCCCAGCACCCGAAGAATCGAGCGGGACGCCGCATTGAGCAGCCAGTTCAATGGGTAAAACACAAGAAAGGAGACATAGAGCGGATAGGCGATCCATTGCGAGACCGGCACCGGTTCACGAATGGCCAGGGTCTTCGGGACTTGTTCCCCGATCACAATATGCAAGGAGGAGAACACCAGGAAACCGACCAGAAACGACGTGAAATGACGGGCCGAGTCGGACATTCCGAACGGAGTCAGAACCGGCTCCAACAGCCCCGAAACCGTCGGCTCTCCCACCCAACCAAGGCCGAGCGAAGCCATCGTGATGCCAAGCTGACAACACGCGAGATAGGCTTCGATGTTCCCGAGCATTTGCTGCAGGAGCCGCGCACCGAAGCGATTCTGCTCGGCCATCGCGTTGATCCGAAAGCCCCGGCTCTTCACCAGCGCGAACTCCGCGGCAACGTAGAATGCGTTGGCGGCGAGCAGGAAGATTGCAATCAGCAGATTGACGATCGTCTCGGTCATTGCGGTCCTGTGAGGCCGGTGTCGGGCTCGATACGGTCGGCTGGATTCAAGATCTGCGCGCGAGTCTTTCGGCCAGAAATCCGCGAACCAGCGAAGGCTCGACGTCGTTGGCAATCACGGCGCGACCGACCGCCTCGAGCAGGATAAAGGTGAGCCGGCCACGCTTGACCTTCTTGTCCTGCGCCATCAGCGCCATCAGCGCGTCGGCATCGGCGAGGCCTTCCTGGGTAAATCCCGCGATGTCCTGCAAATGGGTCGGCAGGCCCACTTCGGCGAGGTGATGTTTTACGCGCGCCGCGTCTGTTTCGGAAATCATCCCGAGTTGCGCCGAAAATTCCGCCGCCAGCGTCATGCCGACGGAAACCCCTTCGCCGTGGAACAGCCGATCGGAGAAACCGGTCGCCGCCTCCAGCGCATGGCCAAAAGTATGGCCGAGATTGAGCAGCGCGCGTTCGCCGGTTTCGCGTTCGTCGCGCGCCACGATCGCGGCCTTGGCGCGGCACGAGGTGGCGATGGCGTGTTCGCGCGCGCCGCCGCCCTTGAAAATGTCGGCGTGATTGGCCTCCAGCCAGGCGAAGAATGCTTCGTCGCCGAGCACGCCGTATTTGGCGACCTCGGCATAGCCGGCGCGGAACTGGCGCGGCGGCAGCGTGTCGAGCACCGCGGTGTCGGCGACCACCAACACCGGCTGGTGAAACGCGCCGAGGAGATTTTTGCCCTGCGGCGAATTGATCCCGGTCTTGCCGCCGACCGAAGAGTCGACCTGCGCCAGCAGCGAGGTCGGCACCTGCACGAAATCGACGCCGCGGCGCAGGATCGCCGCCGCGAAACCGGCGAGATCGCCGACCACGCCGCCGCCGAGCGCGATCACCAGGTCGTTGCGCTCGATCTTCGCCGCGATCAGCGCTTCGCTGACCTGTGCGAGACCGGTATAGCTTTTCGAGCCCTCGCCCTCGTCGACCACGATCCGCGACGAGGCGATGCCTGCCTCCGACAGCGAGGCCTCGGTTTGCTCCAGCCAGTGGCGGGCGACGTTGCGGTCGGTCACGATGGCGGTACGCGCGCCCGGCCGCAACGCGGCGACGCGCCTTCCCAGCGACTGCAGCACATCGCGGCCGATGACGATGTCATAGGCGCGGTCGCCGAGCGCGACGTCGACGATGACGGAATCGGCATGCTTTAGCGGAACGGTCATGGTGTGGCACTCAATGCGCTGGATGTCTGCCTGGTGCTGTCGCCGCACAACCAGGCATGCAAGGCACCGAGACATTCGTCGACGATTTTTTCGTGCGGCACGTCGCGTGACCAGATCGTCAGATCGGCGCGCTGATAGACCGGCTCGCGTTCCTCGATCAGGCGCCCGACGGTGGCTGCCGGATCCACGGTCTGCAGCAGCGGACGATCGGCACGGCGCTTGACGCGCTTCATGATGATATCGGCATCGGCCTTGAGCCAGATCGAGACGGCCTTGTCGCTGATGCGGCCGCGGGTCTCCTCGCGCATGAAGGCGCCGCCGCCGGTGGCGATCACGGCGGGACCGCTGTCGAGCAGCCGCGCGATCACCCTCGCCTCGCCATCGCGGAAATGCGGCTCGCCATGGGTTTCGAAAATGTCGGGGATCGACATCCCGGCGGCCGCCTCGATCTCGGTATCGGCATCGAGGAACGGCAAGTGCAGCCGCGCCGACAGCCGCCGTCCAATGGTGGATTTGCCGGCCCCCATCATGCCGACAAGCACGACCGAGCGCATTCCCAGCGCCGAAGCTATTTCGGCCTCCTGGGAGGCGCCGGTGCCGGCCGGTGTGGCTGTCTCGGGCATCGAATTGCTCTTTTCGCCGCGGATGGCGGCGTTCCGCGCCACCTATACTACCCCCGCCGATACCGTTGCCAGAGACTCTTGCAACGGAGGGGCGAACATGTTGGTAGTCGGCCCCCCGATGATTTCAATGGTTAATTCGCCGCCTGAGGCTCGCCGATGCCCAGCCTGTTCCGCTTTCTGACGGTCGTCGCCGTGCTCGGCGGGATCGTCTATGGCGTGGTGTTCGCGCTGGCGAATTTCGTTAATCCGAAACCGCGGGAAATGACCGTCACCATCCCCCAGGACAGGTTCCTCAAGAAATAGGCGCTAGGGTTGGCGGATGCGTTCCAGGACCTCAGATGCCAAACTGATCCATCTGTTCCTCGACATGCTCGCGGCGGAACAGGGCGCCGGCGACAATACGCTCGACGCCTACCGCGGCGACCTCACGGATTTCCAGGGATTCCTCGCCGGCAGCGGCAAAGGCTTTGCCGACGTCGAAACCGAGGCGCTGCGGGACTACCTCGCCGATCTCGACGCGCGCGGCTTCAAGTCGTCGAGCGTGGCGCGCCGGCTGTCGGCGCTGCGGCATCTGTTTCGTTTCCTGCTCAACGAGCGAATTCGCAGCGACGATCCCGCCGCCATCCTGTCCGGCCCGAAGCGCGGCCGCGGCCTGCCGAAGGTGCTGTCGATAGCCGACGTCGATCGCCTGCTGGTGCAGGCCAAGGCGCTGACCGGGGCCCCGGAAGCCTCTGCGCTGCAGCGGCTTCGCGCGCTGCGGCTCCATTGCCTGCTGGAGGTGCTCTACGCCACCGGCTTGCGGGTATCGGAACTGGTGGCGCTACCGTTGTCGGCATCGCGGCGCGATGCCCGCATGATCGTGGTGCGCGGCAAGGGCGACAAGGAACGGCTGGTGCCGCTGAACGAGGCGTCGCGGCAGGCGATGGCCGATTACCTCCAGGCGATGGAAGCGCTGAAGCCGGAGAAAAAGAAAAACGCGGCGGCCTCGAAATGGCTGTTTCCCTCGTTCGGCGAGAGCGGACATCTGACGCGGCAGCACTTCGCCCGCGACCTGAAGGAACTCGCGGCAGCGGCGGGCCTGGCGGCGCGGCTGGTTTCTCCGCATGTGCTGCGTCATGCGTTTGCGAGCCATCTGCTGCACAACGGCGCCGATCTGCGCATCGTGCAGACGCTGCTTGGCCATACCGACATCTCGACCACGCAGATCTACACCCATGTGGTGGAGGAGCGGCTGAAGAGCCTGGTGCGTGATCTGCATCCGCTGGCGGAGAAGTAGCGTCGCACTTTGCCGCCTTGACTTCGGCGGCTTCTCCCCCGAAACAGCGATCTCCCGCCCGCGACCCCTTGCGCGTCCAAGCGAAACGGGTCCCCGATTTGCGTCGGATTACACGCTAAACGATTGAAATTGCGCGCCTTCTCCACGCAAACCGGAATCCGCTTCGCGTCCACGCAGCTTCGTCCTTATATTGATTTGATGCCGGATCACATGCGCAGCTATCTCGACTTCGAAAAGCCCGTCGCCGAACTCGATTCCAAGGTCGACGAACTGCGCGCGCTCGCGGCCACCGGCAGCGATATCGGCGAGGAAATTTCGCGGATCGAGGAGAAGGCCGCCCAGGCGCTCAGCGAGCTCTACGCCAACCTGACGCCGTGGCAGAAAACCCTGGTGGCGCGGCATCCGCAGCGCCCGCATCTGACCGATTTCATCAACGCGCTGATATCCGAATTCACCCCGCTCGCGGGTGATCGCAAGTTCGGCGAGGATGAAGCGCTGGTGGGCGGGTTCGGCCGCTTCCGCGGCGAGAGCATCTGCGTCATCGGCCAGGAAAAGGGCGCCACCACCGAATCCCGCATCAAGCACAATTTCGGCATGGCGCGCCCCGAGGGCTACCGCAAGGCGGTCCGGCTGATGGAGATGGCCGACCGGTTCGGCATTCCGGTGCTGTCGATCGTCGATTCCGCCGGCGCCTATCCCGGCATCGGCGCCGAGGAGCGCGGACAGGCCGAGGCGATCGCGCGTTCCACCGACGCGTGCCTGTCGCTCAGGGTGCCCAATGTCGCGATCATCACCGGCGAAGGCATGTCGGGCGGCGCCATCGCGATCACGACGGCCAACCGCGTGCTGATGTTCGAACACGCCATCTACAGCGTGATCTCGCCGGAGGCGGCGTCCTCGATCCTGTGGCGCGACGGCACCAAGGCGCAGGAAGCCGCGACCAGCATGAAAATCACGGCGCAGGACATGCTGCGCTTCGGCGTGATCGACTCGATTCTGAAGGAACCCGCCGGCGGCGCGCATCGCGATCCCGCCGCCATGATCGCGACCACCGGCGACGCCATCGAGCAAGCCCTCAACGACCTGCGCAACCTCGATCCCGATATGATCCGCAAGCTGCGTCGGCAGAAATTCCTCGATATCGGCCGCAAGCTGGCCTGAAGGCGCATTTCCCGCGGAAAATGGCCGTCAAATGACGACCCAGTCGTCAAGATCAGGCTTTTTTGGGAATCAGCCATTTTCGGCCCCAATTAGGCCCCGACATCGATATTTAACCTCTATTGACCATGCCTGACGGGGAACCCTCCGGGAGGCCCTCGTCGGCTTGCGACGAGGGGATCCAAAGGGTAATATTTTAGCCAATGGCTTCAGGGCATGTACGCTATGTTTGGGGTGCGAAAATCGCCCGCCGGGTGTGGAGCTTTGCATTGATTTATCGCTCGCTGGTTCGCGCGCTCATCACCTCGGCCGCGCTTGCGGCCGGTGTGCTGCTGGCCGGCTGCGACAGCGACCAAATCTCGCTGGCGAATAACGCCAAGGCCAACCAGCCGGTCCCGCCAAGACTGATCGCCGACATGACGGCGAAGGATATGGACCTGCAGTCGCCGATGCTGGTTCGGATATTCAAGCAGGAAGCCGAACTCGAAATCTGGAAACAGGACCGCTCCGGCCGCTTTGCGCTCCTGAAGACCTATCCGATCTGCCGCTGGTCGGGAGACCTCGGACCCAAGGTCAAGGAAGGCGATCGCCAGGCGCCGGAGGGCTTCTATTCGATCAGCCCGGCGCAGATGAACCCGCAATCGTCCTTCTATCTGTCGTTCAATACCGGCTACCCCAACGCCTTCGACAAGGCGCTGGGACGCACCGGCTCGCAGCTGATGGTGCATGGCGACTGCTCGTCGCGCGGCTGCTACGCCATGACCGACGAACAGATCGCGGAAATCTATTCGCTGGGACGGGAATCCTTCTTCGGCGGCCAGCGCGCATTCCAGCTGCAGGCCTATCCGTTCAAGATGACGCCGATCAACATGGCGAAACATCGCAACAACCCGAACATGCCGTTCTGGAAAATGATCAAGCAAGGCTGGGATCATTTCGAGGTGACGCGGCAGGAGCCGAAGGTCGATTTCTGCGAGAAAAAGTATGTGTTCGACGCCATCAAGGCGCCGGATGCGAAACGCGATCCGGTGTTCGACGCGTCGGCCAAATGTCCCGTCTATGCGATCCCCGAGGAGGTCGCCGACGCCGTGCGCGAGAAGCAGCAGCAGGATCAGGTCGAGACCGCCAAGCTGATTTCGAAGGGAACACCGGTCGCCCGGGTCAACACCGGCATCGACGGCGGCATGCATCGGGTGTTCGCGGCCAAGCTGCCGGACGGCAACACCGGCCTGTCGGAAGGCGGCGATGGCCAGGGCCTGTCGCTCGCCGCCATTTCCCGCGCGCCCGGCACCATTCCGGCCCACGTCAATCCACCGCGCGGACCGGTGTCATCCCCCGACGAGCCGCTGGCAGCCTCAATGGCGGCGCCGGCTCAGGCCCCGGCTCCCGCCACCCGCGTGGCGTCCGCGGCGCCGAGCGAAAAATCCGACGGCTTCTTCTCCAACCTGGCCCGCAAGGTCGGCCTCGGTGGCGGAGCGGATACGACCGCAACCACCAAGCCAGCGCCCGCGCCGGCGCCGGCCAAGCCGAAGGTCACCGAGACCAGGCGGAACGAACCGCCGCGACCGGAAGCATCGGTGCCTAAGGTCGCCGCCGCGCCGAAGCCGGCCGACAGCAGGCCGCCGCTGAAGCCGTCGCTCTCGGATACATCAGCGCCCGCCGCGAAAGACGGCCTGGTCGCCGGTTCGCAGCCGATCGTGCCGGCGAACTCGTTCGACAGCCGCTTCTCGGCGGTGAAATAACGACGCTTACCCGCCCCTGAAGGGGTCGAGACGAGCGAAGCTCGCTCTCTGGGTCGATCCCGCAGCGATCGGGGTGGAATGAACTCTCACCCAGTCACGGATTCTGCGATTTTATCAAAGGGTTGCAGCGTCGGCGATGAAGGGCCTCACGCATACTTGCCGTGGCAGTGCTTGTACTTCTTGCCCGAGCCGCAGGGACAATCCTCATTGCGGCCAATCTTGCCCCAGGTCGCCGGATTCTTCGGGTCACGGTCGGCGGTGGCCGCCGGCACCAGCGAGGCGTTGGCGAACGCCATTTCGTCCTCGCCGGTAGTGGGATCGAGCTTGTGCGCTTCCATCGGCGGCAACGCCGGCTGCTCCTCCGGCGGCACGATCTCGACCCGCATCAATTGCGCCGTCACCGCCTCGCGCAGATGCGCGGTCATCGCTTCATAGAGGCCGAAGGCTTCCGACTTGTACTCCTGCAGCGGATCGCGCTGGCCGTAACCGCGCAGGCCGATGACCTGACGCAGGTGATCGAGCATCACCAGATGCTCGCGCCAGAGGTGGTCCAGCGTCTGCAGCAGGATGGTCTTCTCGACGTAGCGCATCACGTCGGGACCCCACTGCGCCACCTTGGCGGCCATGTGCTCGTCGACGCGCTGCTCGATGCGCGTCAGCAATTCCTCGTCGGCGATGCCTTCTTCCTTGGCCCATTCATCGACCGGCAGGTCGATGTCGAGCACCCGCTTCAATTCTTCCCTCAGGCCGGCGACATCCCACTGCTCGGCATAGGCGTGCTCGGGCACGTGCTTGGCGACGACGTCGTCGACGAAGTCACGGCGCATGTCCGCGACCATTTCGGCCACACTCTCGCTCTTCATCAGCTCGACGCGCTGCTCGAAGATCACCTTGCGCTGGTCGTTCTGGACGTTGTCGAACTTCAGGAGATTCTTGCGGATGTCGAAGTTGCGGGCTTCCACCTTCTGCTGCGCCTTCTCCAGCGCCTTGTTGATCCAGGGATGGATGATGGCCTCGCCCTCTTTCAGGCCGAGCCTCGTCAGCATGCTGTCGAGCCGATCGGAACCGAAAATCCGCATCAGATCGTCTTCCAGCGACAGGAAGAATTTCGAGCGCCCGGGGTCGCCCTGGCGCCCGGAGCGGCCGCGCAGCTGGTTGTCGATGCGCCGCGATTCATGGCGCTCGGAGCCGATGATGTAGAGCCCGCCGGGTTTTGTAACCGTCCTGGCCGGCTTCGAGCCCTTCGCGGGCTCGACCTCGACCACATCCTCGGCCTTCAGCACGATTTCGCGGAAACGCTCGACGTCAGCCTTGATGCGTTCGATCTTGGCGGCCTTTTCGGCCTCGTCGGTAATCCCTGATGTCTCGTGCATGATCCGCATTTCGAGCGAACCGCCGAGCTTGATGTCGGTGCCGCGGCCGGCCATGTTGGTCGCGATCGTGATCGCGCCGGGCACGCCGGCCTCGGCGACGATATAGGCTTCCTGCTCGTGGAAACGCGCGTTCAGCACCGCGAACAGCTTGGCGGGCTTGCCCGCGCGCGCCGCGGCGTAAAGCTTCTCCATCGCGTTTTCGTTGCCGAAATCGATCTGCTTGTAGCCGTGGCTTTTCAGATAGTCGGCCAGCACTTCGGACTTTTCGATCGAGGCGGTGCCTACCAGCACCGGCTGCAGCCGTGAATTGGCGCGCTCCACCTCGGCCAGGATCGCGGCGTATTTCTCGGTCTGGGTGCGATAAACCTCGTCGTCTTCGTCGAGCCGCGCCACCGTCACGTTGGTCGGGATTTCCACCACTTCGAGCTTGTAGATGTCGAACAGTTCGTCGGCTTCGGTCAGCGCCGTACCTGTCATGCCGGCGAGCTTTTCGTACATCCGGAAATAGTTCTGGAACGTGATCGAGGCCAGCGTCTGGTTTTCCGGCTGAACCTGCACATGCTCCTTGGCTTCCAGCGCCTGGTGCAGGCCTTCGGAATAGCGGCGGCCCTGCATCATGCGGCCGGTGAACTCGTCGATGATGATGACCTCATCGTCG
>JAYSPJ010000778.1:0-18041 GCA_043722155.1 Bradyrhizobium sp. | reverse complement strand
GCATTCCTTGAGCTGCTTGTCCATGTTGATCTTGATCTTGTGCAGCGGCACGTGGCCGGGGCCTTCGATCATGACCTGGCAGCCCTTCTTCCAGGCGATTTGCGTCAGTTCGCCGAGCGTCTCCAGTTCGGCGAACTGGGCGCGGGCGTTGGCGTCGGCGATCGAGCCGGGACGCAGGCCGTCGCCGAGCGAGAACGACACGTCGTATTGGCGCATCAGGTCGCAGATTTCCTCGAAGTTTGTGTAGAGGAAACTTTCCTTGTGATGCGCGAGGCACCACTTCGCCATGATCGAGCCGCCGCGCGACACGATGCCGGTGACGCGGTTGGCGGTGAGGTGGATGTAGGGCAGCCGCACGCCGGCGTGAATCGTAAAATAATCGACGCCCTGTTCGCACTGCTCGATCAGCGTGTCCTTGTAGAGCTCCCAGGTCAGTTTCACCGGATCGCCGTCGCACTTTTCCAAAGCCTGGTAGATCGGCACGGTGCCGATCGGGATCGGTGCGTTGCGCAGAATCCATTCCCTTGTCGTGTGGATGTTGCGGCCGGTGGAGAGGTCCATCACGGTGTCGGCGCCCCAGCGGATCGCCCACACCATCTTGTCGACTTCTTCCTCGACGGAAGAAGTGACCGCGGAGTTGCCGATATTGGCGTTGATTTTGGTGAGGAAATTGCGGCCGATGATCATCGGCTCGAGTTCGCCGTGGTTGATGTTGCAGGGGATGATGGCGCGTCCGCGGGCGATCTCGCTGCGGACGAATTCCGGGGTGACGAAGGCCGGCACCGACGCGCCAAAACTTTCGCCGTCGGCGATCGCGGCTTCGGCGCGTTCGAGCTGCACCTTGCGGCCGAGGTTTTCACGGGTGGCGACGTAGATCATCTCCTTGGTGATGATGCCGGCGCGGGCGAATTCGAGCTGGGTGATCATGTGGTCGCCCACGCCCCGCAGCGGCTTGTGGTGCGCAATGAAGGATTTTGCCGCATGCGAGGCGCCGACATTGCCGTTGTCTTCCGGCTTGATGTCGCGGCCCTGATATTCCTCGACGCCGCCGCGCTCCTTGACCCAACTGATGCGACCGCGCGCGAGACCTGCATTGACGTCGATGGTGACATCAGGATCGGTGTAGGGGCCGGAGGTGTCGTAGACCGGCAGATCGGGTTCGCCGGCGCCCTTGCTGAGGATGATCTCGCGCAGGGGCACACGCACATCGGGCGCCTCGTCGGGCGTCACGAAGATCTTGCGCGACGACGGCAGCGGGCCGGTGGTGACGGCGGGAAGCGTGGTGTCGGGATTGGAGCGGATGTTCATGGCCTATCCTCCTGTGAATTTTGTTGTCATTCCGGACGGTCCGCGAAGCGGACCGATCCGGAATCTCGAAGTCTGGAAAACGAAACGAGATTCTCCGATGTGCAATTGCATATCGTAGTTCGCGCTGCGCGCGCCCCGGTATGACGCTGGTGGATATATTCTCTTCCCGTCATTCCGGGGCGATGCGAAGCATCGAACCCGGAATCTCGAGATTCCGGGTCTGGTGCTGGCGCACCATCCCGGAATGACGGCTGTTGGCAGTGTCGTCAATTTCCTCATGCGGCCTCCACATTCAGTCCGAGCCACGCGCGCACCCGCGCGTCGGGGTCGGCGTTCTGCGTGACGTCGCTGACGACGGCGATGGAATCGGCGCCGGCGGCGTAAATGGCGGCGGCCTGCTCGAGCTTGATGCCGCCGATCGCGACCAGCGGAATGGCGCCGATGCGCTTCTTCCATTCGGTGATCTTCGGGATGCCCTGCGGCGCGAAGCGCATCGATTTCAGCGTGGTCGGAAAGATCGGCCCGAGCGCGATGTAGTCGGGCCTGGCGCGCAACGCGGTTTCAAGCTCGGCGTCGTCATGGGTGGAAATCCCGAGCGTCAGCCCGGCCTCGCGGATCGCCGCGAGATCGGCGTCGACCAGGTCTTCCTGGCCGAGATGCAGGTGTTTGGCGCCGGCCACGATCGCTACGCGCCAGTAGTCGTTGACCACCAGTTTTGCCGGCGTGCCCTTGATCACCTCGAGCGCGTCGCTGACCATCTGCAGCGCCTCGGAATCGTTCAGATCCTTGGCGCGCAGCTGAATGGTGCCGGCGCCGAGCAGCGCCAGCCGCGCCACCCAGGCGACGCTGTCGACGACAGGATAAAATCGGTCAGGATACGCGGAGCGATCAGGATACGCGGAGCGATCAGGATACGGCATGCCAGAACGGTGTCCCAACGACAGGGGTTGAAGGGGAGGCGAAGTCGCGGGCTTCCATCAAGCCCGCTTCGTAAGCGGTGCGGCCGGCCTCGACGCCGAAACGAAACGCCTTCGCCATCGCGACGGGATCGGCGGCCTTTGCAATCGCGGTGTTGAGCAGCACGGCGTCGTAGCCGAGCTCCAGCGCCTGCGCCGCATGGCTCGGCGCGCCCAGCCCGGCATCGACCACCAGCGTGATGTCGGGCAGCCGGTCGCGCAGCAATTTCAGGGCGTCGCGGTTGACGATGCCCTTCGCGCTGCCGATCGGCGCCGCCCACGGCATCACCACCTTGCAGCCGGCGTCGACCAGCCGCATCGCGACGGAAAGATCCTCGGTGCAATAGGGGAACACTTCAAAACCGTCCTTGATCAGGATGGCGGCGGCCTCGACCAGCCCGATCACGTCGGGTTGCAGCGTGTCGTTGTCGGCGATCACTTCGAGCTTGATCCAGGACGTGCCGAACAATTCGCGCGCCAGTTTTGCGGTGGTCACCGCCTCGCGCACGCTGCGGCATCCCGCGGTGTTCGGCAGCACGGTGACGTCGAGCTCGCGGATCAGCGACCAGAACGCATCGCCGGTCTTGCCGCCGGCGGATTCGCGCCGCAGCGACACCGTGACGATGCCGGCGCCCGAGGCGCGGATCGCGCCCTGCATGATCGCCGGCGACGGATACAGCGCGCTGCCGATCAACAGGCGGGAGGTGAAGGTCTTGCCGTAGAAGTTCAGCATGGCGTCAATGCCCTATCCTCGTCGTCCCCGCGCACGCGGGGACCCATACGCCGTGCGGTCTCGTTGCGGCACGCGCGCAGATACCTTTCATGGCCCCACCGTCCTGTGGTTATGGGTCCCTGCTTTCGCAGGGACGACATGCGGAGAGATATCGCGCCCATCCTCACCCTCCCTGCCGCGGCGTGATGATCTCGATTTCGTCGCCGGTTTTCAGCGGCGTCTGCGCCCACTTCGCGCGCGGCAGCACGTCGTAGTTCAGCGCGATGGCGAAATGGCTGCCCTGATAGTCGAGCTCGCCGAGCAGCGCGTCGACGCGATCCGACGAAATCTCCCGCGGCTCGCCGTTGACGATCACGCGCATCGCATCACCTCATTGTCGATCTGGCCGCGCTCGACATAGGCCAGCGTCAATTCCGCCAGCGCCGGCGCGATCAGGAAGCCGTGGCGATAGAGCCCGTTCACCAGGATGCGGTTCTTGTCGATGGTGATACGCGGCAGGTTGTCGGGAAACGCCGGGCGCAGGCCGGAGCCGAATTCGACGATGCGCGCTTCGGCGAACGCCGGATGCACCGCATAGGCCGCGCCCAAAAGTTCCAGCGCGGAGCGGACGCTGACGCCGGTGTCCTCGGCCTCGATCGAGGTGGCGCCCAGCATGAAGAGATTGTCCTCGCGCGGGATCACATACAGCGGCCAGCGCGGATGGATCAGCCGCACCGGGCGCGCCAGCTTGATCTCGTCGGTCTCGATCAGGATCAGTTCGCCCTTGACGCCGCGCAGATCGGGCTGGGTGTCGCGCGCGGACAGCCCGCGGCAATCGATCACGATGCCATCCAGTTCGTCCGGCGCGGGTTCGCTGTTGAACCGGATGGTGCCGCCGGCGGCGATGATCCGCTGGTGCAGTTTCGGCAGCACGCGGCGCGGCTCGACATGGCCTTCGTCGGCGAAGAACAGCGCGTCGCGAAAGCGGCCCTCCAGCGAGGGTTCGAGCGCGGCCAGCGCCGGCGCATCGAGCCGCTGATGGTCGGTCGTGAGCCTGGCGAAACGTTCGAAATCGTTGCGCTCGCGCGGAAGCGCCACCACCAGCGAGCCGTTGAAGGGGGTATCCGGCAATTCCCGGCGCCAGAGGTCGAGCGCCCGCAGGCCGAGCCGGCTGATGATCGGTTCGGCGACCTCGCTCTCGCAATAGGGCGCCAGCATGCCGCCGGCCCAGTGGCTGGTGGAGAGCATCATCGCTTCGTCGCTGCGCTCGTGCAGCGTGACGTCGTGGCCGGCCTGCGCGAACAGCAGCGCCTGCCACGCGCCGGCAATGCCGGCGCCGATGATGGAAACCGGGGAATCCCCCCGGGGCGCCACGGGCAATGGCCCGCGCTGTGGCTTCGAACTCTGGTACATCCCTGTCCCTTCGCCGGCATGACCCGGATCAGGTTCAAAGGGTCACCGCGGTCTCTGGCCTGAAAACAGGTTCGAGCTTGCGGTATCTCAGCTCCTCATCGGAGCTCCCCTCGGAACAGCGCTAATGTAGGCCGATGGCGCGGAGTGTCAACGCGCGCGTCGTCGCTTTGCACCGGCTTGCGGCGCGGGAACCTGCTGCGCGCCGGCATCGACGGGATTTCCCGAGAACCCGTCAACCCGGTTGAACCCTTCAACCCGGGTGGCATGTGCGTGCCGGCTGCCCGCCAGCCGCTGGCGTTTGGCGGCGAAATAATAACCGCCGGCATAATAGCCCACGGCGCGATTGGCATCGCCGTTGGCGGCGCGCCAGGCGCCGGCCAGGTATTTCACCGCGTAAGTGAGGTTGGTGTTGGGATCGCGCAGTCCTGCGGCATCGCCGGAATAGCCCATGCCGCGCGCGGTCGCGAGCTTGATCTGCATCAGGCCGATGGTGCCGCCGTGTCCGACCAGATGCGGCTGGTACTTGCTTTCACGGACAATCACCCGATGCACCAGCGCTTCCGGCACCCCGTTGGCCTGGGCGTGGGTAGCGACCATGGCGTCATATTCGGCGCGCTGGGCCCGGGCGGTTTGCGGCAACAGCAGGGCCGTCATGGCGGCGAGCCATGCGAGAGATAACAAATATTTCATTGGGAAAGGGCCTCGGGGCGGGCGGGATTGCGGAGTTGAACGTTTAAGGGCCCGGATTGTTGCAACCGCCGGGCGGTGATATGGCAAAAACCCGGCTTTGTCAGGGGTTTGTTCCCGCTTTGGGGCGCGAATTTACCAAGAATTATGCCCCGGCGTGCTTCGATCGGGCGGAAATTCATCAGAATCCGGCCGCGCCGATGACCCTGTCCGTGACCCATGCCACCGAGGAGGCGAGCCCGCTGCGCGGGTTGCTGCCGCTATGGATCGGGGCCGGCATCTACGCGCTGTTTCTGCTGGCCGGAAACCGGCTGCTGATCGATCCCGATACGCTGTGGCAGATCACCGTCGGGCAGTGGATCGTCGACCACCGCGCCGTGCCGGAAACCGACGTCTATTCCTTCACCATGCGCGGCCAGCCCTGGATTTCGACGCAGTGGCTGGCGCAGGTGCTCTACGCCAAGGCCTATGCGAGCTTGGGATGGAGCGGCCCGGTGGTGCTGGCGGCAAGCGCGATCGCCGCGACCTTCGCGCTACTCACAAAATTCCTGAACCGGCACCTCGGCGAGAGCACGACGCTGGTGTTCGTCGCCGCGGCGCTGGCGCTGACGGTGCCGCATCTGTTGGCGCGGCCGCATGTGCTGGCGCTGCCGGTCATGGTGGCGTGGGTCGGCGGCTTGATCGCGGCCGCGGACCGGCGCCGCGCGCCGTCGTTCCGGCTGCTGCCGCTGATGGCGCTGTGGGCCAATCTGCATGGCGGCTTTGTCTTTGGCCTGGTGCTGGTGGCGCCGATCGCGCTCGACGCCGTGCTGAGCGCGGATGTCGAGTCGCGCCGATCGCTGCTGTTGCGCTGGGCGGCATTCGGCGTCGCGGCGCTGCTGACGAGTTTCCTGACGCCCTATGGCTGGAACGCGTTGCTGGCGTCGCAAAAGATTCTCGGCCTCGGCGCCGCGCTGCCGCTGATCATGGAATGGAAGCCGGCCGATTTCGGCAGCCTCGGCGCGCTCGAGGTCTGCCTGCTGCTCGGCATCGGGCTCGCGCTGTATCGCGGCATCAAGCTGCCGCCGCTGCGCATCGTGCTGCTGCTCGGACTGGTGCACATGGCGCTCGCGCAGGGCCGCGCCAGTGAAATCCTGGCGCTGCTCGGCCCGCTGGTCCTCGCGGCTCCGCTGGCAAGGCAGGTCGGCGGCGCAGAGCCGGTCCATTCAAACGCCGCGGCGCCGATGCGCGGGGTGCTGTTTGCGGGCATCGCCATCGTGCTGCTGGCGGGAACTCTCGTCTATGCGTCGGTGCATCGGTTCGAGCCGCATACCCGTGGCTCGCCGGTCGCGGCGGTGACCGCGCTGAAACGACTAAATCTGGCGCGCGTGTTCAACGACTACGATTTCGGCGGCTATCTGATCGCCAACGGCGTCGCCCCCTTCATCGACGGCCGCACCGAACTCTATGGCGAGAAATTCTTCGTCGACCACAACGCCGCCTCGGGATTGATGGAGCCGGAAAACCTGTTTCGGCTGCTGGAAGAATATAAAATCGAGGCTGCGCTGATGCGCAGCCAGAGCGCGGCAACCAAACTGCTCGACCATGTCGACGGCTGGCAGAAGGTGTATGCCGACGACATCGCCACGATTCATCTGCGCAAGCCCGGTGCGGCGCATACGATCGAGCCGGCGGTCGATCCGACGGTGAAGTGATTTTTTTCTGCGGCATGCCGCGCAATAGACTTAATGCGCGCCAACAATTATAATCAACACAGTGTTCGTATCCGACAGTAATCCTGTCCAATTTGCGTCCGATACCTGCAACCCAAATCCAATACCAAAAGACGACCACAAGGGAGACGCGCATGGCCCGAAAAGATTTCGGCTATCTGCCCCGTGAAAATCCCTGCGCCCAATGCGGCCAGCCGATCGCGGCGCCGGACTGGACCGAGAACGGTCCACGGCGGATTTCCTATCTCTGGCACTGCAAGGCCTGCGATTACAAGTTCGAGGCGGTGGCCTTTTACGATGCATCGCAGCCGGACCGGGAAGCGCTCGCGGCCTGACGGAACACTTTGGCGGGCATAGCGTTGGTTCGTTTCATCAACCCAGGGAGGGATGATGATGACCGATGTCATGACCAAACCACACCAGCTGATCGCGAGCGACCGGGTTGAAGGTACCGCGGTGCGGCGGCCGAACGGCGACAAGATCGGCCACATCGAGCGGCTGATGATCGACAAGATCAGCGGCAAGGTCTCCTACGCCATCCTCGGTTTCGGCGGGTTCCTGGGCAGGGACCAACCTGCTGCCGCTGCCGTGGGCGCGTCTCAGCTACAATCCCAGGTTCGAGGCCTACGAGCTCGACATCGACGACGACGAGCTCAGGCGCGCGCCGTCGTTCCGCGTCGACAAGGATTTCGACTGGGGCGATCGCTCGCAGGAAGCCGAGTTGCATCGCTATTACGGAATACCGCCGTACTGGGGCGGGTTCTGATCGCGGCTGCAGAATAACGTCTTGAAAGACGCTCGACAGCGCAGTGCATTCCGTTGCGCGCCTGACGGCGAATTGTTCCACGGAACCGCTCAGCGCGAATTTTGAAAATGTGTCTTGCGACGGGAACAGGCGACGCCGTGGCGGGTTTTCCTCCTATCGATTTCATCTTCAGGGAGAACTTCACATGTCAGCAAAATTCATGACAGCCGGTTTGGTCGGATCCGCCTTGCTCGCGACCGTCGCGTTCGCGCAAACCCCGACCGCAACGACCGACCGCGCCAACATGGCGCCGGCCGCGGCGTCGGACTCGTCGTTCCAGGGAAACTGGCGCGGCTCGAAACTCGTCGGCCTCAGCGTCTATAACGACAGCAATGAGAGCCTCGGCTCGATCAACGATCTCTTGATGGACAAGAGCGGGAATATCAAGGCGGTGGTGATCGGCGTCGGCGGTTTCCTCGGCGTCGGCGAGCATCTGGTCGCGATTCCCTTCGACAAGATCAAATTCGTCAGTGAGCCGGTCGCGTACACCGGGGCGGCGGGCGGGCCGAACGTGACGGGCAGCCGCCCGGCGTCGTCGACCACGACGGGCGCCGCCAGCGGCACCGCTCCGGCCGCCGTGACGGCGGCGAAGCCCAATCCGTGGTATCCGGACCACGCCGTGTTCAGCGCCACCAAGGATCAGCTGAAGGCGATGCCCGAGTTCAAATACGCGATCTGAGGCAGCGAACCGCGCGGCAATGCCTGTATTGCATTGAGCAAATGATCCGAAATGGCCGGCCGGCAGCGATGCCGCCCGGCCGTTTTTTCTTGACGAACGCTGACCGGGCGCGATGCCGCGTCTGCGTCACACGGAAGCATGGTGCGCCGCATCCTTTCGGCGCTGGTATCCCGATGCTAGGCTTGCCGTGCGGCAGGAGCACCTGCGTCCTGCCTGACAGCAACGGGAGGACGACATGGCTGAGAGCGTCTACAAGGTCATTGAACTGGTCGGCACCAGCAAGGATTCCTGGGAAAAGGCGGCTGCGGCCGCCGTCAACAGGGCCGGAAAATCCCTGCGCGATCTGCGCGTCGCCGAAGTGGTCCAGCTCGACATGCAACTGGACGCCAAGGGCAAGATCGAAGCCTATCGCGCCAAGCTCAAGGTCTCGTTCAAGTTCGAGGGCTGATGCGGCGATCAAGCTGCGAGCCGCCTACTTCCCTCGTTCCGTTTGCGGGCGAGGGAAGGGCTTCTCACTTCAGGCTGACGCGGACGCCGGGGCCGATTTGATCGCCGGGATAAACGATGACGCGCTCGCCGGATGCAAGTCCCTTGCTGACCGCGGCAAAACCGCCGGAACGGCGCAGCAGATCGATGGTTCGAGGTTGCGCGCGTCCATCGACGGCGACGTAGACGCTCCAGGTCTCGCCGCGGCGAAACAGGGCACCGGCCGGAATGATCTCGATGTCGTCCCGGACGAACACGGTGATCCTGGTATCCACCTGGTATCCGTCTCCGAGGCCGGTCCACTGCTGCGGCGGCGACTGTACGTCGATCAGCACATTGACCCGCTGCTCCTCGACACCGAGCGTCGACACCTTGGTGAAGGCCGCGGGCTCGATCCGGCGCACCCGCCCCGAAAGCACGCCGGGGCCGCCCCAATGCACGATCGCAACGTCCGCGCCGGGGCGAATCTCGACCGCATCGGTGCTGAGAACGTCGGTCACGATTTCGAGGTCGCGCGGATCGCCGATTTCCATCAGCGGCATGCCCGACTGCACCACGGTCTCGCTCTCCTGCAGGACCCTCAGCACCACGCCCGATACCGGCGCCGTGAGGTTCCAGAGTTCGGTCGGCCCGTTCATGCCATCCTTGTAACGGCCGAGCAGCGCCCTGGCCTGGGCGAGTTCGTGATCGGCCGCATGCGTCTGGAATTCAGCGGCCCGAAGATCGCGATCGGCGAGCCGCTGCGCGAGTTCGGCGCGTTCCAGCGCCTGCACGGTTGATGATCCGCTCGCCGCAAGCATGCGGGCGCGGTCGAGCTCGGTCTTGGCCTGGCCGGCCTGGGCCTGCGCGCGCTCGACGGTCACCTTGCTGCGCTCCACGGTCGCTTCGGCGGTGCCGAGCCGTTCCTCGGCCTCGCGACGGCGGCGCGGATCGAGCAGCGGCGCCGGCGGGGGCAGGATGGCGGCAACGGCATCGTCCGCAGCGACCTTGTCGCCTGCCTTGAACGTGACCCGCGTCAGGCGGCCGGCGAGCGGGGCCGCGACGACATAACGCTGGCGAATCCGGGTTTTGCCGTCCTCGTCGACGCTGGCGACAAAGCGTCCCTTGACGACGGCCACCGTTTCGACCGGGACCGGCTTTGGCATCAGAAACCAGGCGATGCCCGCGGCCGCAGCCAGGGCGCCCAGCGCCAACCCCACACGACCTGCCGTGATACGCATCGTCAATCCCTCGTCTTGAGTACCGCGACCAGATCGAGATGGTCGACCCGACGGCGTACGATGTAGGCGCTGGCCGCGGCGGCAGCCACGACGATGGCGACCGCAACCACGTAGGTTCGTGGCCCGATCACTCCTGGAATCTGGAAGCTCTCGTTGGAATGAAACCGCGCGATCAGCGTGACGACGCCCTGGGAGAGCAGAAGGCCGATCGGAATGGCCAGCGCGATCTCGGCGGCAAACTGGCTGAACAGGATTTGCGCGACCTCAGCCCGGGTAAAGCCGAGCACGCGCAGGCTGGCGAGCTCCCAGGCGCGCTCCTGCAACGCGATCCGGGCGCTGTTGTAGACCACGCCGACCGCGACGATCACCGCGAACGTCGTGAGGATACCGGCGCTGACGAGAACGATGCCGGCGATCTTGTCCAGAAACGAACTCAGCGTGTAGGCCTTCATCGCTACCGACTCGATGACGGGCAGTTGCTTGAAACGCAGCGACAAAGCCGGCAGCGCCGACGGCTCGACGAACAGCGTCGCGGCCGACACCACCGCACCTTCGCCGGTCAACCGGTTGAGCGTGTCGATCTCCATGTAGGAGGACATCCCGATCGCCTCGTCGACGATGGCGCCGACCGGCAGGTCGATCTTGCGACGCTGACCCTCCATCACCTCGATCGTCACGATCTCGCCGGGGACAACCTCGATCCGTTCGGCCAGCCGCCGGGTGAGGGTGATGCCGCCAGGCGGGACGTCGATCGGGCGCAGCGCGGCATCGTGCGGCCGCCGCAGGCCGGCGTTGAACGGCAGGCCGATCACCGAAGTCAGATAGCTGCGATGCCCCGCGCGCAGGCGAACCGGGACAAATCGCAGGCCTTCGGCGACCAGCACGCCGGGCTCGCGCGCGAGGTCGCCGATGATGGTGCGGCTGAGCGGATGGGGGAACGTGACCATGGCGTTGCCACGTTCGACCAGGTTGAACTGGACTTCGATCATCTGGTCGATCGCGTCGCGCCAGAACAGCCCGAGCACCACCATCGGCACCGCCAGCGCGATGCCGACGATGGTGAACGCACTGCGCAGCGGGCGGCCGGCGAAATTGCGGATCGCCAGCACACGCCGCGGCGTCAATGCCTTCGCCGACAGCAAGCCCTCGATCCAGGAACGGCGGAAGCGCCGCGGCGCGGCCGGCCGCATCGCAACTGCCGGAGCCAGTGCGACGACGTTGCGCAGCGCCGTCACGATGCCGAGCGATGCGGCGGCAAAGCTGACCAGGAAGCCTGCGAGAGCCGACCACGGCGTCAGCTCGAACACCAGCGCCGGCAGGTGAAAGAAGCCGTGATAGCTCGCGATCATCGCTTCGCCGAAGGCAAGGCCGAACGCCAGTCCCAGCGCCGACCCGAACAGGACCACGACCGCGACCAGCTTGAGATAGTGCAACACCAGCGGAGTTGTCGGAAAGCCGAGCGC
Source organism: Bradyrhizobium sp. (assembly GCA_043722155.1). Classification (GTDB taxonomy): domain Bacteria; phylum Pseudomonadota; class Alphaproteobacteria; order Rhizobiales; family Xanthobacteraceae; genus Bradyrhizobium. The sequence goes on along the minus strand of JAYSPJ010000778.1, from coordinate 6,600 downwards.
CTTCAGGGCGGCGATCTGTTCGCGCTGCGCGGTCACCAGCCTGCCGAGCACGACGTTGAGCAGGAACGCCGCGACGCCGAAAAAGATCAGGGGAATGGTGATCGACATCACCTTTTGCTGGTTGAGTTCGTCCTCGAGGAAACGGTTTGACGGCTGATCCCGCCGGCTGATGGCGCCGACCGAACCGTAGGGTTCGAGCAGGCGATCGAGTTCGTCGATCACCTGCCTTGGGTCGGTCCCCGGGGTGAGCGACACCACGGCGTCGTTGAACGCGCCCTTCATGTCGAACGCGGCTTCCGCCGCGCTGCGGTCGACCCAGAGCACGGCGTAGAAGCGGTCGTCCGGGATCGGCACTCCCGGCTTCACCGCATAGACATATTCGGACGACAGCGCGACGGCGGAGACCCGAAAATTCTGGATGCGCCCGTTGAGCAGGACCGGCACGTCGGTGCCCAGTTTCACCGCGTTCGCCTCGGCAAACGCCTCGTTGATTGCGGCGGTTTGCGTGTCGCCGGGCTCCGGCGGGGTGCCCCGGCGCACGTGCAGCCGGGCCAGCGGCTCGTCGCCGGCATGCGCCAGCGAAACAATTCGCGCCGAGACCGGCAGCATGGCGGAGGGCCAGTCCAGAATGACATCGCGCACGATGCGCGGCTCGACCGCGGCGACGCCTGGAATTTCGGCAAGCTGCGCCACCACCGAGAGCGGCGCGCGCTTGAGCGTCACGAAGACCTGCGGAAAGCGCGCGGCGGCGTAGAAGCGGTCGCGTCCGGCGCGCAGCGAATCGTAGGTTGAGATCGAGGCGATGAAGACGGCCATACCGGCGGCGACCACCAGTGCGATCGTCATTACCTGCCCGCGCATGGCAAGGATATCCCGCAGCAGCTTGCGATCGAGCAGCGTCACCACCGCACCTCTTCCGGTGTGAGCCGGCGCGCATTGCGCTCTTCGCCCACGATGCGTCCGCCGCCGAGACGGAGAACGCGGTCCGCCATGCCCGCGATCGCCGCGTTGTGGGTGATGATGATCGTCGTGGTGCCGAGCTGCTCGTTGACCCGCGCGATGGCGGCCAGCACGACCTTGCCGGTCTCGTAGTCGAGCGCCCCGGTCGGTTCGTCGCACAACAGGACGTCGGGCGACTTGACGATGGCGCGCGCGACCGCGACGCGTTGCTGCTCGCCGCCGGAAAGCTGCGAGGGAAAATGATCGAGCCTTTTGTCGAGCCCGACCAGCGCAAGGGCCTCCCGGGGATCGAGCGGCTTGTCCGCGATCTCGTTCACCAGCGCGACGTTTTCGAGCACCGTCAGGCTCGGAATCAGATTGTAGAATTGAAAGACGAAGCCGACATGCTCGCGGCGGTAGCGCGTCAGTTCGGCGTCATCGGCGCCGACTAGGTCATGGTCGCGCCAGCGCGCCTGGCCGCCGGTCGGCGCATCGAGCCCGCCGAGGATGTTGAGCAGCGTCGACTTGCCCGAACCGGAGGGGCCCAGCAGCACGACGAATTCGCCTTCATAGATGTCGAGATTGACGTCCCGGAGGGCGTGGACCTCGACTTCGCCCATCACATAGGTCTTCGACAGATCGCGGGCCTGAAACACCACGCGACGCGGTTCGCCTTGCTGCCGGGGCTGGTTCAGCGCCACGATATCCTGCCATTTCCAATGCGCTTCGCTGAGCGGCGGCTCAAGGGTAACGCCTTGCGTTGCACCTTGCTTGAGACAGGTCAAACTGGTCCCTGCATGGCCGAGTCACAGCCCCGGCAGCGCCGTGAGGTAGACGTTCATCACGCCGTCGGCTTCCGCGATCACGCGCAGCGTTCTTGAATCGAAGGCGATCTCGGCGAGCCGCAGGCTGGTGATTTCGGCGGCCACCCGCACGCCGTCCTCGTTCTTCTGAAAATCTGCGATCACCGCAGCGATCTTCTTCTGCGCATTGCCGGCGAACGGTTTCAGGTCGATGGTGGCCTTGTCGGCGAGCGCCTGCTGCAGCTGCGGCATCGCCGCGCGCGCCGCGGCGCCCAACAGCCCGAACGCGGCTTCGGATTCGACCGCGAGTTCGATGTTGGTGAGCCGCAGTGTCTGCTGCGCCTGATCGAGCACGGGCCTGCCCCAGATATGCACATTGGCCTCGCCGCCGAATCCGAAGAAGCTCTTCTTCTCCCTGGCGTTGACCAGCAGCGAGATCAGCAGCCGGTCGCCGGAGGCCGCGACGCTGGCGCGCTTGACGGTGACGTCGACGGCGCCCGAACCGTCCTCGGGGAACGTTCGGCCCGCGAATTGCGCCTCCACGATCTTGTTGATCTCGGTGAAGGGCATGTCGATGGGCACGCCGATGCTGATCCGTCCCGGGGTCGCCGGGATGATGGCGATGGTCGCCGGAAACGGGCAGTCCGGCTTGGTCTGCACCGGCGTGATGCGGGTCTCCGCCTCGATGCCGAGCATCAGCGTCACCGCTGCGGCATCGACGCGCGGTTGCGCCGCGATCGCGCGGGTCGGCCGCAGTTCCAGCCACAGCGCCGGCAGCGACGATGTGGCGCCGGTGCCTTGCAGCGGAATCGAGCGGCAGGCCTTGGCCCATTGGATCCGCGCGTTCTGCTCCAGCGCGGGATCGTTGCGGATCCGCGCCTGCGCCACGGCGATCTGGTCGGCCACCGTCTTGTCGATCAGCGGCTTGACCTGCGCCGGCACGTTGACGCGCGCGCCCGCCACCACAAGGCTGGTGTCGCCGAGACTGACCTGCGCCGCCAGGTTAGGCTCGATGCGCCAGGCGGCGGCGAGTTTCGGCCGCGCGGTGATGACGACGTTGCCCTTGATCTCCGCGCTGGCGTTGAGGTTCTTGATGTTCACGCTGCCGATCTTTTTGCCGAGATCGCCGCCGAGCAGGCCGCCGAGCGCATCGCCGACCGCGCCGGTCGCCTTCGCCGTCAGCGAGCCCGTGACGTTCAGCGTTCCCGTCAGCGGGGTCGCCAGCGACAGCATATCCTGGGCGCCGGTCGCCGCAATCGGCCCGCGCGAGGCGGACCAGCCGATATCGGCGTTCTGCAGGATCTGCGACGCCGGATTGTCGGCCTTGCCGGCGAAGGTGCGCGGCGTGCCGCGATCGGCGGCGTCGCGAATCGCGGAAAGCGCGATCGCCACCGGCGCGATGATGCTGGAAGCGCGCGGGGCCGGCGGCAGCGGCGGCAATTCGACCAGCACGGGCGGGCGCACCGTGCCGCGCGGCGCCACCCAGTCCATGGCTTTCAGGCTGACGAAGAACGAGACCGCGACCACCGCGACCCCGAGCAGGATCGTCTTCGGACTAATCGGCAGACGCATCGTCCCCCCGGACTGTTCGACCAGGGAGTTTACAGGGCCGGTGAGGGGCGCGCCAGAGCACTCCCACCCGCATCCCGAGGAGCCCGCCGCCGGCGGGCGTCTCGAAAGATGAGATGACCTGCGCTTTACCATCTCCGTGCACGCCCCATCCTTCGAGACGCGGCGAAGACGCCGCTCCTCAGGATGAGGCTCGCTGCCGGCGTGTCGAATTCAAGAAATGAGTTGGCATATCTCAAAGGGCTCGCCGGACCACTGCGGTCCTCATCCTGAGGAGCCCGCCGCCGGCGGGCGTCTCGAAGGATGAGATGATTTGCGCTTTGCTAGTTGCTGTAAGGATTCGAAGTCACCGCGGATGAACGCCTCCTTCTTGGCTCGACTCCATTTTTTAAGCTTGCGTTCGTTTTCGATCGCATCGGTAATTCGATCGAACCATTGCGAGAAGATCAGCTCCACGGGCCGGCGAGACTTCGTGTAGCCCTCAAACGTTCCGTCATTGTGCTGCGCCACTCTGATGTCTAGCGACGACCGAGTGGTTCCGACGTAGTAACTCCGGTCGGAACATTTGAGGATATAAAGCCAGGCTCCCTCGGCCATTCTTGTACACGCCTCATCCTTCGAGGCGCGGCGAAGGCGCCGCTCCTCAGGATGAGGCTAACTGCTGGCGTGCCGAATTCAAGAAGTGGATTGGCAGCTTTCGAAGTTGGCGGAGATCAAGTGACGCGCCAGACCACTCCCACCCTCATCCTGAGGAGCCGCGCGTCTTCGCGCGGCGTCTCGAAGGATGAGCGGCTTGGACCAAAACAAAAAATGGCGCGGAGACCGCGCCATTTTTCAAATCATCTGCCGGCGCTGAAAAAATCAGCCCCGCTTGCCGTTGGAATTGTCGGCGCGGCGGTCCATCGGCAGCACGATCACCTTGGTGCCGACATTGACCCGCGAATAGAGATCGGTGACGTCTTCATTGGTCAGGCGCAGGCAGCCCGAGGAGACGTGGGTGCCGATGGTGTGCGGCGCGTTGGTGCCGTGGATGCGATAGATGGTGCCGCCGAGATACATGGCGCGGGCGCCGAGCGGATTGCCGGGACCACCGGCCATGTAGCGCGGCAGGTAGGGCTGGCGCGCGATCATTTCCGCGGGCGGGGTCCAGTCCGGCCACTCGGCCTTCCTGGTGATGGTCTGCACGCCGGACCAGGTGAAGCCATCGCGGCCGACGCCGATGCCGTAGCGGACTGCTTGTCCGCCGCCGAGCACATAATAGAGATAGGTGTTGGGGGTATCGATGATGATGGTGCCGGGCGCCTCGCGGGTGGCGTAATTGACGACCTGGCGCTTCAGGCGGGCCGGCATCTCGCGCACGGTGCCTTCGTCATCGCCGGAAGGCGAGGCCTGCACCGGCGGCGGAGCGGATTGCGCCGGCGGGCTCATGATGAACGGAAACAGCTGCATGGGTGCAGCCGCGGCGGATCCGGAAAATGCGAATGTGCCGATCGCCAGTGCACCGAGCGCGGCTGCGGCGAGGCGGGAATTCACCTTGAGTGAGTTGAACATCGGTCGACCCCTGTTTGCGCCTTGCGCGCCATTTTGGCGCGTCGTTGGGGAAACCATTACCGGTAAACCGTTTCAGGACGTTTGCACAATTCCGCCAAAATGATTTCGTTGCGGTAAGAATTGTTTCATCGCGGTTTCGCGCGCCACCGAAGCGGCGCGCGGTTATTCCTTCCCGACCCCGCTGGGGCAGTTTTTAGGGATTTGTTTCAATTATTGATAAGAAGGCCGGTCAGGGTTCGCCCGCCCGACAGAAGCGGGCGGCGCGCCGAAAGACATGTCGCCGGACTACAGCGCGCGCATCCGCGCCGGTTCAGGGGCGGCAAGCCCGATGGCGACGCGCCGGTCGGCAACGGCATGGTTGAACTGGTCGAGCACGAGGCCGATCGCCGCCAGATCGCCTTCCTCGATCGCCTCATCGTCGTAGCAATCCAGCGCTTCCCGCAGCATGCGGTCGACCTCGTTTTGCATCGCGGTCAGTTCGTCCGGGGATTCCGCCAGCCGCACTTTGGAAATGATGGCGAGCAGGTTGTCGCGATGTTCCGTGTATTGTTCTCGTTCATCCCGCTTCAAATAATGGCGCAGCCAGGCGCCGGCGGATCCGAGCCCGGAGAGAACCAGGATCGCGCCCCAGACGTAGTCGGTATATTTTTCAAGGAAGGTGCGTTCATTGCCGTCGATATAGGCCGCCGCACCCTGATGCGCCGGCAGCGCCGCGTCCTTGTCGGTATCCGGCTTCTCGATCTTGGCGGCAGTGGGCACTTCCCTGGCGAGCGACTGTCGCACGGCGAACAATTGCCGGACGAAGCCGCCGACCGCGGTATCCGACAACGACTTCGGCGCGACGATCAGATGGTTGACGCTGACGGTGTCGACCTTGTCCTCGGGCCTCGGTGGCAACGGACTGAAGGTGCTGCCGGGGATTTCCTCGGCTTCGTAGAGCGGGTGTTTCTTGGCGAGCGTCTCCGAAATCTCGATCGGCAGGAATTTCGGCTCGCCTCGCGCTTTCGCGGTAGCGGCGATTGCCTCGATGGTGATCTTGCTGTCGAGCGGGCCTACCGCCATGAACGCCTCGATGGCCGGGTCGCGCGCCATCTCGGCGATCTGGTTGGTTGCGAACTGGGTGACCGCCACCTTGTCGGGATTGACGCCTGATTCGGTCAGGATCACGCGCAGCAGGGTGACGTTGGCCTTGGTGCGGCCGATGACGCCGATGCGATGTCCGGCGAGATCGCCGAGTTCCTTGATTTTCGAAACCGGTGGTTTCTTCGAGCCTTTGGCCGGAAGGCCGGCAACCGACCACAGCACCACGACGTTCTTGCGCAGGATGGCGACCGACTGGGCGTCGGCCGGCAAATCCAGATCGCCGCGCGCGACCGCGAGGTCCGCCTTCTTGGCTGCCAGCAGCGCGATGCTCTCGATCGCGCCGTCGGTTGTGATCGGCGACAGCCGCACCGGACTGCCGTCGCGGGCAAAGGTCTGCGCCAGCGCCTGCACCAGCTTCTGGTCGTCGCTGCCGGCCGGGCCGACCGCAATGCGCAGTGTCACGGGTTGCAGGATGTAATAGAGCCCGGCCGCCGCGACGCCGAACAGGAAGATGCCGGCGGCCAGCACCAGCAGCGCATAGTCCTTCCTCTTGCGGCGTCTGGGAGGCGCACCCGAGGTATTGCTGAGGTCTGATGATGACATTGTCCTGCCACGCTACACGAAAAACCAAACCCCGGCGCGAAAAACGGAAACA
>JAYSPJ010000777.1:0-3473 GCA_043722155.1 Bradyrhizobium sp. | reverse complement strand
CCGCCCTTGTTCTTGTTGTTGCCGCCAAAGCACGCCCCGAGCAGCGAGGTGCCGGCCACGGCAGTTGCCGAAACACCAGCGATGCGGAAGAATTCGCGGCGTTCGGTGCGGCGAGCAACGCGCGCATCCAGCGCGTCTATCAGGGATTTTTCGTCGATCATCGGATCGCTCCTCGAAACGATAAGGAAGGGGTACGGCTTAGTTTGCCGCGCTGGTTTTGATGTTGCCGTTTACACCGGCCGGGAAAAACCCGCCGCGATCCACAGCCATCCGATTTAGATAGACGATGTTGAGCACCTGTCCGGCCGAGCGGCTGTATGCGAGAGCATTGGCGTCAGTGGGAACGATGTTCGAGGCGGGACTGGGGATAAGGTTCGAGTTCGGAGGCCGGTTGCGCACGCCCTGATCCAGGTCGGTCGGGCCGTCGAGGCTGTCGCGCGCGTCCGAAATCTTCTCGGTCGCTTCGATCAGCGCAGGTGCCGGGGTCGCGATGCCCTTGCCATACAGCACCGTGCGGATCAGGCCCGCATGATAGGCTTCGACGGCGAGAATGCCGGCGGCAGCTTCGAGGAATACCTTGCTGGTGATCAGCGGGGCGGCACCTTTGTATGCAGTCACCCCGACATCTTCGAAGATGTACGCACCGAGAAGAAAATTCTCGTCGTTGGCGTAGGGATCAAACGCGGTTCCGGCGGGAACCAGACCGGCAGCCTGGGCGGCTTTGCTGAACGCGCCGTTCGGATCGGTGCCACCGACATCAATCGCTGGTTGAGCAACTGCCGATGAACCGAGCTGGGCGCGCAGGAAGTTGACGTGGGCGATCTCGTCCTGGGCGATTTCCTGTGCGTACTGCGAGACCACCGGATCGGTGAAGTTTACCTTGCGGCCGCCGATCACCGCACCTTGGGTGCCTGTTCCGGTGAGCATGCTATTGGCCAAACCCGCGCCGGTCGCGGCGAAGGCATAAAACTGCGCCTCAAGATATTCGAGGTTCAACGCAAAGTTGAGAATATCGGCATCGGTCGGCGCCGCAGTCTGTCCATAGGCGAGCGGTGCGTGACTGAGGAAGAGGCCTCCCGCAATTGCAGTGGCGCCTGCGAAAGTGCGAAAAAATTCGCGCCGTTCGGTTCGCCGTTCGACGCGAGCGTCGAAGGCTTCGGTCAGGTCTGTCGCGTCAGGCATGATTGGTCTCCGGATAGCCACCGGTCCGTACCGGATGCATATCCACAAAGCCTGCCACGAAGGTCTGTTCCAACGCCGTGGTTCCCAATTCTCCGAGATTGGTGCCCAATTGACCCAACCTGCGTTTACGAGAAACGCGGACATATATTTCCTGAATTGCCAAATGGATGGAGGTCGTTGGTGTGGGCCGGGGCCCTCCCATACGGGCACGCCGCATGGAGTGCAGTCTCCGCGTCGCATGTAGGATGGCAGTTAAGTGATCGATGATTGCAGATGGTGATCCCAGCGCCAAGGCCGTTCACCAAAGTCGAGAATTCTCCCCACGCGGGTGGTCGGCGGGAATGACTGCCGGAGATGCAGAATTCCGGTTGTCTCCGACCCGATCTCTTGCGGCCAAGGCGGAGGAGTTCGCCTGATGACGGAAAGTCGTGGGGTCGGCGCCAAACATGGTGACGAAGGCTCGGGAGAACTGGCTACGACTTGCGTATCCCACCGATACCGCGATCGATTTGACTGGAATAGTCGAGCTTTTCAACAGTGCCGAAGCAAGCGTCAACCGAGCAACTTGCACATACCGCATCGGAGAGATTCCCACTGTCTTGGCAAAAATTCGCGCAAAGCAGGAACGGCTCATCCCCACCCCGCGCGCTAAATTATCGACAGTGTGGGGGTCCTGAGGGCGCGCGCTGATGATGGTGATGGCCCGGGTGATCTGGCAATCCGCCAGTATTGCCTCGAGCGGCGCCGCCGTTGACGATCTCGTGAGACTGTACCTAAGAAAAAGAAGAAGGATTTGCTTCATTAGTGTATCGACAAGAGCCTTTGTCCCAATCGTCGGCTCTGAAAGTTCTTGAAGAATCGCCTTGAACGTCAACGCTACAGATTGATTTTGATCTGAAAATGCCAACGGCTCTGTAAGATATTCAAACAACGCCAGCCGATGCCCTAAACTAGCATCTACGGAAGCGCAGGCAAGTATCAGGGTCCCGTCCGAGCCGCTGGACGCACTGAATTTGACGATCCCCGGAGTGAGTGGACAAGATGTGTCGATGCCGCACAAAGTGCTAATGGACCCACACCCGTTTATTTGCTTGGCAAGAAACTTGGGAATGACAATGACCATTCCCGCCTTGATCGGCAACGACCCCCGATCGCTGATGATCGTCCCTTCACCTTTCAGCACGTAGTGAACGACGAGTTTGTCGAAAGGCGGGACTACCAAGCCGCAGCAATCATCAATTTCACACATGGCGAAGGAGTCGATGTGTACTTTGAGCAGGTCGAGAAGTGCGACGACTCTAGCCTCCCGCACGAGGCGATCCTGCTGCGAAGGATATCGAACAGGTAACGAAACTCTCGCGGAAACTGCGGCGCAGTTCTCAAATTCAACTATTGAATTAGAGGCATCGCGGACAGGAAGACCGCTCATCCGAGTAGCGACAAACTATCAGTGACATGGTTCACCCCGTGCGACTGCATGTCACCATCTGGGGTGGCAAAGCGAGGGTAACTCCGGAGTCGACAGGTATGACGGTTCGGCCCGTCATCGTCTTCGTCAACCTTCCACAAACGGTTACCTACCTTCCCTGCGGCGATCTGTCGCGTCAGGTCGGCGGCGCAAGATCGGCCTGGAACGACAACACAAGTCAGCACGCCCTGTAACATCGACTTGATCTTTGGTTGGAGGAGCGTTCGCGATTCCTGCCTTAACCTTGGCAAATTCCGCGTCACTCGGTGCGAACGGCGTAAACGGTCTGCTCCGTTCGAGGTTCCCCCCTCCTTCAAGAAGTACTCCACCCTGGCCGGCAGAGTTCTGACGGAGCACATCGCCAAAAACGATTCCTAGTCGTGGACCCACGACGGCCTCACCATGGTATGGCTGAGCTGGGTCGTAAGTCCTAAGCGTCCTGGTTAGGTCGTCCCGGTAGGGCGGAACGGAACTCGTTGGCACCCGTTCCGGAAGGACCTGCCTGATTTGTAGCGGCTCGCCTTTTGCGATCGCTGCGATGTCCGGCAACCGCCGGGGACAAGGCCATGAAGCTGCTTCGCCTGACAACCATTGCTCAATCGTCCGCTGCTACGCTGCTAGGTGCCACAGCCTATGGCCAATTCACTCAGGGACCTGTCGACCAAGGTATCTCGTTACAGGAACAAATGGGCGTCTGCTTCCAGAGTTTCAGCCGCGTACTGCGGACGGTGTGATCGAGGCGCATGGCGGTCCGGCGGCTAATGGGCCGATTGCCGATAGACCGCTCTTGGGTGCCGAAGGCAGGAAGTTGCCGGTCCACTAC
>JAYSPJ010000776.1:0-6903 GCA_043722155.1 Bradyrhizobium sp. | reverse complement strand
TCGGTGCTGGCGCGGGTCGGCTTCGTGCCGACGCAGATCTATTACGAGAAGGCGTTCGGTGACAAAGCGAAGGGCGGCGAGTGATGCGCTGCTCATCCTTCGAGACGCGCGCAAAAGCGCGCTCCTCAGGATGAGGACCTCCTCCATCTCAGGATGAGCAACTTTCTATCCCTCATGGTGAGGAGCGCGGCCACGCCGCGCGTCTCGAACCATGAAGGCCACGGATGCGCAACCACGCTTCAGCGCGGCGCCATCATGAAAACGTCGTAGCGAACCGTCTTGCCGGTGATGGAATGCGACGGCTTGCGCAAACCCTCCAGAGGCTGCGCCCGCAGCGGCCATTTCAGTACCACGCGCCTGCAGTCGGCGGCCAGCGCCGCCCGCATCAGTTCGAGCGCGTCGGGATCGGTCCCGACCAGCTCCCGCAACAGCCGCATCTCCTGTTTCACGATCGCGGTGTTGGTGCGCGGCGGGTGCATCGGATCGACGATCACGGTATCGGCGCGCAGGCCGGGCAGCAGATCGCGCGCGTCACCTGATATCAGTGTCATCCGCGCCACCACGGCGGCGAGTTCGGGGCTCTCGGCGCCGGCCCGCGCCAGCGCGTCCCGCAGCAGGTCATGTATTTGCGGAGAACGCTCCAGCAGGGTGACCTGCGCGCCGCTGCAGGCCAGCAGAAACGCGTCGCGGCCGAGCCCCGCGGTGGCATCGACGATGGTCGGAATGTGACCCCTGGCGAAGCCGGCGGCCCGGGCCAGCGCATGCTTGCGCGAAGCGCCGGACCTGAATCGATAGCCGACGGCGCCGTTGACGAAGTCGAAGGCGGATTGCAGTTGGCTCGTGCTCAAGGAAACGCGACCTCGGTATGCCTGACCCTACGGCCCTCCGGCATAGCAGCCGGCATAACAAACTCCCAACAATTTTCGGCAAGTTGTGCCGGCTGATAACCTTCATAAGTTAGGTTAAATTCAGAGCGCGATTGCGGTCCGTGCGTGGCGTTGTATGGATTATTGCATGTCCAATTCATTTCACAACGCCGACAAGGGGACGCACCGCCGGATCATGCTGGTCGGCCTGATGTTCTGCGCGGCCTTCGTTGCGTTCTCCTTCTTTGCCCGCGAGCAGCCCGAGAACCACTACGTTCTCCAGAAGGCCGACAAGCTGGTTCGCACCGCCGGCGTGCCGCCGCTCGCGCATTAAGCAAGTTCGAAAACCCGGTTGAATTCCTGCCGGCCGGTCATGGCGCCGCCGGACGGGCCGTCCGCTGCCGCGCCGCCAGCTGGCGGATCAGCCGCGCCACGATTTGCGCCGCGTCCGATGGCGGATGGTGCGAGCTCAGCGACATCCAGGTGGTCTGCGGGATTTTCGGCCGCACGATCGGAATGGCAGGCTCGCATTGTCGACGCGGGCGGAACTTTGATGGTATGTGGTGCTTGAGAGATGTCGGTTTGCCGGCAATCTGCCGGCAATCCGAAAGTCGGATCGACCGCGTGGCCCTGATCGGCCAAAGATTTCCGGCCCCAAAGGGTCACTAGAACGGGAGAACAGGATGCGAGGGTTTGTTTTCGTTGCACTATTGGCGGTCGCCGGCGCTGGCGAAGTGAGAGCCCAGGATGCCGCGGCCGGCGAGAAGGTGTTCGGCGTGTGCAAGGCTTGCCACCAGATCGGCGAGACCGCCAAGAATAACGTCGGACCGGCCCTCAACGGCATCATCGGCCGCAAGGCGGGCAGCGTCGCCGGCTATAACTATTCGGCCGCCAACAAGGACTCCGGCATCACCTGGGATGAGGCCACCTTCCGCGAATACATCAAGGACCCCAAGGCGAAGATCCCGGGCACCAAGATGATCTATGCCGGCTTGAAGGACGAGCAGAGGACCAACGACCTGCTGGCCTTTCTCAAGCAGTTCGATGCCGACGGGAAGAAGAAATAGCACCCGCAGCGTTTTCGAGCGAAAGCCTGCCCCGCACCTGGATGGCGGGGCGGGTACCGCTTCGCGTCAAGGAAAACGCGTCAAAACAACCGGCATGCATTCAGCCATGGCCTGCTACCCGGCTCGACCCTTGTTCGACCCTTGCGCTTGACGGCCGCCGGCTGCACATTTGCGGCGCGGTGCCGAGCGCCCGCCAATAACGAGATTCAGGGAACGCGCATGGCCGTCACGCGGATCGACTGCGATATCCATCCCGCCGTCGGTGGAACCCGCACCACGCTGTTGCCCTACCTCAGCGATCACTGGAAAGAACAGGTCGTCAGCCGCGCCATCGACGGCCTCGACCTCAACTCCTACCCGCCCAACATGCCGCTGTCCGGCCGCGCCGACTGGCGGCCGGCCAATGGCGACAAGCCCGGCAGCGATCTCGCCATGGTGCAACGCGGCGCGTTCGACCAGCTCGGCGCCAGCCACGCCATCTGCAACGTGCTGTACGGCGCGCAGGCGGTGTTCGATCCCTATATGGCCGCCGACTTCTGCAAGGCGATCAACGACTGGATCGCGGCCGAATGGCTGTCGAGGGATTCAAGGCTGCGCGCCTCGATCGTGGTGCCGATGCAGGCGCCCGATCTCGCGATCGAGGAAATCGAACGCCGCGCCGGCGACAACCGTTTTGTCTCCGTGCTGGTGCTGGCGCAGGGCGAAAGCCTGCTCGGCCGCCGACACTACTGGCCGGTCTGGCAGGTGGCCGAGAAATACAAATTGCCGATCGCGATCCATGCCGGCAGCGAATACCGGCAGGCGCCGAGCTCGGTCGGCTGGCCGTCCTACCGCTACGAATATTACATGGCCGAGGCCCAGGCGTTCCAGGCCCAGGTGCTCAGCCTGATTTACGAGGGCGTGTTCGGCAAATTCCCCGGCCTCAAGGTGGTGCTGATGGAATCCGGCATCAGCTGGTTGCCGGCCTTCATGTGGCGCGCCAACAAGACCTGGCGCGGCGTCCGCGTCGAGGTGCCCTGGGTCGAGCGTGAGCCGGCCGCGATCATGCGCGATCACATCCGCCTCACCACCCAGCCGTTCGACTCGCCGCCCGACGCGGCCGGGGTCGCCGACATCATCGACATGATCGGCTCCGACAAGATGTTCCTGTTCTCGTCGGATTATCCGCACTGGCAGTTCGACGGCGACGACGCCATTCCGCCGCATCTGCCGGCCAGTCTGGTCCAGCGCATGTGTGCCGACAATCCGCTTGAAACTTTTCCGCGGCTGAAACTGGATGCGTGAAACGTGATGAGATCAGGGCCAGTTGTCACCGCGTCAAAGCTGTTTCACCTCTCCCCAACGGGGAGAGGTCGGATTGCATCGCAAGATGCAATCCGGGTGAGGGGGCGCTGCTCCCTCGTTAGATCTGTTACCCTCACCCGGCGCTTCGCGCCGACCTCTCCCGGGGGGAGAGGTGAACCCTGCATTTGCGGCGAATGAAACCAAGGAGGATCGCATGAGCGACGTCATCGACCGCCCGCTATCAGAGCAGGAAGCGCCCGCGAAGAGCCGGCTGCGCATCATCGACTGCGACATCCATCCGAGCATCCATGCGCATTCCGACTTGAATCCCTTCCTGCCGAAGCGCTGGCAGGAGCATCTGAAGACCTATGGCAGCCATCTGCGCACGCCCTATATCGGCACCACGCCCTATCCGCGCTCCTCGCCGCTGATCGCGCGCCGCGACGCCTGGCCGCCGACCGGCGGTGTGCCCGGCTCCGATCTCGACTTCATGCGCAAGCAGCATCTCGATCCGCTCGACGTCGAGTTCGGCCTGTTGCAGGTGCTCGACCTCTTCATCTTCTCGCAACAAAACCTCGATTTCGGCGCGGCGATCCAGCGCGCCGTCAACGACTGGCAGCTGGCGTTCTGGGCGCACCGCGACCCCAGGCTGAAGGCCTCGATCCTGGTCGGACAGGACGACACCCAGCTCGCGATCGCCGAGATCGAGCGTTGCGCCAGGACCGGCGAATACGTCCAGATCAACGTCTCGCCGCGCGCCAACGAGCCGCTCGGCCGGCATCGCTACTGGCCGATCTACGCCCGCGCGCAGGAGCTCGATCTGCCGCTCGGGATTCACGTCGGCGGCTATGGCGGCCACGCGCCGACCGGCGGCGGCTGGCCGTCCTATTACGCCGAGGAGCACCAGACCAACGCGCATACCATGGCGGCCATGCTCACCAGTCTCGTGATCGAAGGCGTGCCGGAGCAATTTCCAAAACTCAAGATCGTCTTCATCGAAGGTGGTTTTGGCTGGATTCCGTCGGCGATGTGGCGGATGGACCAGCATTTCGAAAAATTCCGCAGCGAGGTCCCGCATCTGAAGCGACGTCCGTCGGAATACGTGAAGGAGCATTTCTGGTTCACCACCCAGCCGATCGACGAGCCCGACGAGGCCAAGCATCTGCGCTCGCTGATCGAATGGGTCGGCGTCGACCGGCTGCTGTTCTCGTCGGATTATCCGCACTGGGATTTCGACGATCCGCGCTTTGCCTTCAAGACGCCGCTGACGGAGGCCGAACGCCGAAAAATCTTCAGCGACAACGCCCGCGCGCTGTACAAGCTCTGATCGCAAGTTAGGCAACATGACCCGTCACATCGTCGCCCGCACCAGTGAGATCCCGCTCGGCGGCAACAAGGTGGTCGAGGTCGACGGCCGCGATGTCGTCGTGTTCCATGTCAACGGCGAGTTCTTCGCGCTGCTCAATCGCTGTCCGCATGCCGGCGCGCCGCTCGACAAGGCGGCCTGCGTGGCGCGGTTGACCTCGCCGGAGCCCGGGGTCTATCAGCGTTCGCGGGTCGGCGAACTGCTGCGCTGCGGCTGGCATGGCTGGGAATTCGACATGCGCAACGGCCAATCCTGGTTCGATCCGAAGCGGGTCAAGGTGCGAACCTACCCCGTCGTGATCGAGGATGGCGAGACGCTCGCAAAAGGTCCATATGTCGCCGAGACCTTCCCGGTCCATATCGAGGACAGCTACGTCATTATCGAGACCTGAGCCGCCCGCAGCATTTTCCCTCCCTCTTTCATCCCACCCCAAGGAGCCCTTTCCCATGACGCATGCCATCCGTTTTCACAAAGCCGGCGGTCCCGAAGTTCTGGTCTGGGAAGAGGTCCAGGTCGGCAAGCCCGGCCCGGGCGAGGCGCGCATCCGCCACACCGCGGTCGGCCTCAACTTCGTCGACATCTACAACCGCTCCGGGCTTTATCCGCTGCCGTTGCCGAGCGGGCTCGGCGGCGAGGCGGCCGGCGTGGTCGAGGAAGTCGGAAGCGGCGTCACGGATATCAAACCGGGCGACCGCGTCGCCTATGGCGCGGCGCCGATCGGCTCCTATGCCGAAGCACGGCTGATCCCGGCCGATCGCCTGCTCAAGCTGCCCGACGGCATCGACGACAAGACCGCCGCGGCGATGATGCTCAAGGGTCTCACCACGCAATATTTGATCCGCCAGACCTATCGGGTCAAAGCCGGCGACACCATCCTGCTGCATGCCGCCGCTGGCGGCGTCGGCCTGATCCTCGGCCAGTGGGCCAAGCACCTCGGCGCCACCGTGATCGGCACCGTCGGCAGCGATGAAAAAGCCAAACTCGCGCAGGCCCATGGCTGCGCCCACACCATCGTCTACACCCGCGAGGACTTTGTAAAACGCGTCGACGAGATCACCGGCGGCAAGAAGGTGCCGGTGGTGTACGACTCCGTCGGCAAGGACACGTTCCTGAAATCGCTCGATTGTCTGGCGCCGCTCGGTGTCGCCGCCCTGTTCGGGCAATCGTCCGGCAGCGTCGAGCCGCTTAACCTCGGTCTGCTCGCAGCGAAGGGCTCGCTCTACGTCACCCGCCCGACCCTCGTTACCTATGCCGCCAAGCGCGAAAACCTCGTCGCGATGGCCAACGAACTGTTCGACGTGGTGAAATCAGGCGCGGTCAAGATCGAGGTGAACCAGACCTATCCGCTGAAGGACGCGGCCAGGGCGCACGCCGATCTCGCCGCGCGCAAGACCACGGGATCGACG
This sequence comes from Bradyrhizobium sp., assembly GCA_043722155.1. Lineage (GTDB taxonomy): Bacteria > Pseudomonadota > Alphaproteobacteria > Rhizobiales > Xanthobacteraceae > Bradyrhizobium. The sequence goes on along the minus strand of JAYSPJ010000776.1, from coordinate 914 downwards.
GTTCTGACGGTGTGAGGCGCCGCGGGCGCGCCGTTTGAGCCACGACTTTATGCCGTCCCGTCTCGCAAAAGCGGGACGGGTGCTATAAGGCTGCTCCGGCAAACATGACAGGGTAAAGCGGATGGATAAGCAGGCGATGCGCGAGGAGGCCGAGCGCCTGATCCGCGAAACCATGGAGCGCAAGGCGCTGGTCGTGAAGCAGGGCAATACCCGCATCGAGACCACCTGCGGCAAATGCGGCGCGCCGAACCGCATCTCGGCGGAAAAGGGCGCGACCCGGGTCAAATTCGTCTGCAAGCAATGCGGGCACAAGCAAGAGACGCTGTGAGCATCGCTGCGCCGTCTGCGGCGCGCGAAATGCCACGCTGCATCGCCGTCCCTGCGAACGCAGGGACGACGATGAGAGCGATGGCGCGATCAGGGACGACGATGAGAGCGATGGCGCGATCAGGGTAGGCCACTTCCCCTTCACAAAACGCCGTAACCGCCCCAACGAAATCCGGCTGCCGCTCACTGCCCCGGCAGTTTTCCGATGCTGATCTCGATCGCGGAATAATAGGCGGCGAGATCCTCGATGTCCTGGTCCGACAGTGACGGCGCGACCACCGACATCGCGTCGTTCTTGCGCCCGCCGGACCTGAACGCCTGCAGCTGCGTCACCAGATAGGGTTCGGTCTGGCCTGCGATGTTCGGCGCGTCGGGGGTCTTGGCCAGGCCGTCGAGGCCGTGACAGGCCTGGCACATCAGCGCCTTGGCGCGGCCGGCTTTGACGTCGCCGGCATGGCACGGGTTGCCGCTGGCTGCGAGAACACAGGCCGATGCGAACAGGCAGGCGGCAAGCCGCGCCGCCCTGGAATGCGCACGAATCACTTTAAATCCTCATTGAGCTTGATCGATGAAAAGTCGATGGCCCC